>JACRCT010000837.1 GCA_016218885.1 Deltaproteobacteria bacterium
GCAGCTTCCACGGCCGCAGGCTGGGGACCTTCGGCGACATCGCCATCTTCAGCTTCCTGGTCACCAAGGCGATGACCACCGGCGAGGGCGGGATCGCGGTCACCAACGACCCCGAGCTCTACAAGCGCTGCCAGGCCGCGCACGACGTGGGCCACAGCGAGGATTACGAGGGGCTGCGAGGGGGGCAGCCGACGGTGCTCTGGGGGCTGGGCACGGTGATGAGCGAGCTGCAGGGCGCCATGGGGCTCGTGCAGCTCTCCAAGCTGGACCAGATCGTCGGCTCGCTGCGGCGCACGAAGTACAGGTTGCGTGAGGCGCTCTCGAGCATCCCGGGCATTGCCTTCCGGAGGGTGGAGGACCCGGCGGGAGACAACGGCTCGTTCCTCATCACCCGCTACCAGGACCCCGCGACCGCGACCCGGATGGCGCAGGCGCTGCGCGAGCTCGGCCTGGAGGGAGGGCCTGACGGCAAGCTCGTGCACTACTTGCCGGAGTGGGGTTTCCACGTCTACTCGAACATCCCGCAGCTGGTGCAGCGCCTGAGCAACAGCCCCGACGGCTTCCCCTGGACGCATCCCGCCAATGCCGAGAGCCGCTACAGCTACGCTCGAGGAGCGCTCCCTCAGAGCGACGAGCTCTTCGCGCGCTCGGTGCTGCAGATGGTCCCTTCCAACTCCACGGACGAGGACGTGCAGGACATGATCGCCATCTACCGCCGGGCAGCGGAGATGGCTGGGGTTGAGTGAGTCGTGGATCCGGTGAGGCAGGCCCCAGGTTCGTCACCCTCTTGAGCAGGCAGTTCCCGGCGATGACCGGGACCTTTCCCCCTCAGAAGACCGGGGCCGGACCCTCTTCCGCCAGCTGAAGGCCGGCGGCTACACAACCGAAGGCCGCCTACGCGGGCTGGCTTCTCGGTCCTTTTCGAGGCTCAGCCGGTCAACGCTCGCATGGCTTCCGCGGGCTCATCCAGGCTGATCAGGAGCTCCTTGAGGGACACGGGGAAGCCCATGACCCAGCCGCGCTGCGCCGGGGAGAGCGCGATCCTCAAGATGCCCTCCCCGGAGCCGTTCACGAGCCAACGCCCTGACAGCCCATGCACGCCACGGCTGAGCGGCCGCCTCTCGAAGGGAGCGGCCGACACGATGGCCTTTCGAGGGAAGCTGGCGCGGAAGGCCCACCCCATGCGCACGCGGACCGCGGCTGCCTCGAGCTCGAGATAGGAGTCGTCGGGAGACACAAGCACCACCCTCGACATACACCGGTACCAGGGGTCGAAGCGGATGGAGAATCGGGGCGTTCGTGAGGAAGTCATTGGGCTCTGCGCATCGAGACAGCGACCGGGCGAATCCGTCAAGGAGGCACCAGGCGACGCCAAGCGAGGCGAAAGCTCCCACTTCCTGCCTCCGAGGGCCAGTCAGTCCAGCGCAAATCAGCGACAGGTCCCGGCGCCGAGGGCGGAGTCGGCCGAGCCAGATCCCAGGTACGAGTTCGAGGAGTTCGTCGCAGTGCTGTTCCCTCCTACCGTGGGAGGCGCCGGCCACGTCGCCAAGGGCGGGCACGCTTCTCCAGAGGGAGCCTGGCTTCCCGTCCCTCCGACCCCGGCAGGCGGTGGCTGCACCCCGCCCACCGCTTCGCCGGGATAGACGTCCACGGTGCGCGCCACCATGACCTCGCCGCGCAGGTCGTAGACCACACTGGCCTGGGCGCGCTCCGGCACCTGGGAGAGGGTGACCGCGACGCCGTTCATGGCCAGCTCCGTGCCCGGGCCGATCTTGACGACCACCTCATGCCCGCTGGCCTCGTCGAGCAGATAGAGGTCCTGGTCAGGAGCCGCCACACGTGTCACCGGCCCGCTCACCTGCCCTGTCTGCGCGGCGACCGGTTCTTGTGCGACCCCCGGGGCTGCGAGCAAGAGAACGAGGGCAACCAAACCCGCTGATCGGCGCATGCCAGCTCCCGAGGCGCACCAGCGCCTAATGAAAGCCTGGGGTCGCACCACGCGAGAGACCAGTAAGCCGATGGCCAGTGACTAGTGGCAGATCTTCATCGCCAGCGAGTCGAGCACCAGCCGGCCCTGCCCTCCCGACTTGAGGGAGAGGTCGGCCTGGGCCACCGCGAGCATGGCCTTGACCAGCTCGCGAACCTCGAAGCGCATGCACGCCTGGAAGCCGAGCCAGATCACATAGGGGTGCGGCATCCGCCCGCCCTTGGCTTCCATCTCCTCCTTCAGAGCGGGGAGGCCGCGCGACTCCAGCTCGCGCTGCGAGGTCCGGGAGGTGAAGCCGAGCCTCGCCCAACGCGACCGGTCCTCGAGCATGCGGCGAAGGATGCTGGCGATGGCACCGTGGATCTTGAGCGCCGGCTCGTCCTGGTCCAGCGCGGTGCCGATGTAGCGCAGCGCGGCCTTGAGATCTCGCGCCCCGAGGGCATCGGAGAGCTCGCGGAACTCCTCCTCGCGGGCTCGGCGGACGATCGCCTCCACGTCGGCCGTGCGGATGGTCGCCTGCTCGCCGACGAACAGGGCGAGCTTCTCGAGCTCGGACTGCAGCAGGCGCATGTTGCCGCCGCACAGGTCCTTGAGGACCTTCTCCGCGGCCGGCTCGAGGCGCTTCTTGAAGGGC
>JACRCT010000847.1 GCA_016218885.1 Deltaproteobacteria bacterium
CCACAGGCTCTGGCCCACCTCGCGCTGGCTGGCCACGAAGAAGGCCGAGACCGAGAGCGTCGCCATCACGAAGAAGGGGAAGTCGAGCAGCAGGACGCCGTACCAGCCGTGGCGGAAGCGGATGATCATCGACAGCGGCATCAGCAGCGACAGCACCACCATCAGCAGGTAGGCGATGTTGTTGGTGAGGTGGAAGAAGGCCTCCTGCTTGACCTTGAAGGGCAGATCGGCCTTGAGGATCGCAGGCAAGAGCTTGCGCGCGGTCTGGATGGAGCCCTTGGCCCAGCGATGCTGCTGGCCCTTGAAGGCGTTCATGTCCACGGGGACCTCGGCGGGCGAGACCACATGGGGCAGGAAGACGAACTGCCAGCCCTTGAGCTGGGCGCGATAGGACAGATCCAGGTCCTCGGTGAGCGTGTCGTGCTGCCAGCCGCCGGCGTCCTTGATGGTCGTGCGCCGCCAAACGCCCGCCGTGCCGTTGAAATTGAAGAATCGTCCCGAGCGGTTGCGCGCGGTGTGCTCGATCATGAAGTGGCCGTCGAGGAATATCGACTGGGCCTGGGTCAGCGCGGAGAAGTCGCGATTGATGTGGCCCCAGCGCACCTGCACCATGCCCACCTTCGGGTTGGCAAAGTAGGGCACGGTCTTCTGCAGGAACTCGGGCGAGGCGACGAAGTCGGCATCGAAGACGGCCACCAGCTCACCCTTGGCCTTCTTCAACCCCTCCTCCAGAGCGCCGGCCTTGAAGCCATGGCGGTTGGTCCGGTGAAGGTAGACGACGTCGAGCCCCTGGGCCCGGTGGCGCTCGACGCAGGCTTCGGCGATGGCGCTGGTCTCGTCAGTCGAATCGTCGAGCACCTGGATCTCGAGGAGCTCGCGGGGATAATCAATCTTGCAGACCGCGTCGATGAGGCGCTCGACGACGTACATCTCGTTGAATACAGGCAGCTGGATGGTGACGACGGGGAGACGCTCGAGGGCCCCCTGTGGCATGGGGATCTTGTACTTGTGCCGGTAGTACAGGAAGGCCATGAAGTAGCGGTGCGACCCATACATCGAGAGCACGGCCAGGATGAGAAAGTAGACAGCCAGCAGGATTGACTCGACGAGCGTCATCTCGTGCGGTCCTTGCGCGATCGCGGCGTCAGCTCCCACCTGGTCTGCTTCGACGCCACAGCACTACGCTTGGCGAGCGCTGCCCAAGCAGAGCGAGGGATGGTCCGAAAACGCGGGGGACTATAGGGCAGCCGTCCGAGCGGCGCAACGACAACCTTCCCGCACGACGACTAGCGTCATCAAGGCGAAAACCTTGAGATCCCGACCCCTTGCTGCTGTCCTTCAAGCATCAGGTGAAGGTTGGCGAGCTGCTCAGCCACAATCCGGACAGTCCGGGTGCTTCATTCTCCTTCCCAAGCCCCTATCCCCGAATCGGCCGGCGCAGCTCGCCCCGACGACGGTCGGATCAGCTGGCGGCGGCGCGCGACACAGCGCGGACGGAAGCCGCGGTGTCGCGCGAGGGCTCGAGGATGCGCTGGTCCTCGACCGAGGCATTCTCGAGGATGGCGCCCACCAGCTCGTCGAAAGACAGGCCCGCCGCCTTGGCGATCTTCGGGAGCAGGCTGGTGTGGGTCATTCCGGGAAGCGTATTGACCTCGAGGACGAAGTCGTTGACCTCATCCGAGGCGATGAGATCTATCCGGCTGTAGCCGCGGCACCCCAAGGCGCGATGGGCGGCAAGCGCCAGCGACTCCAGGTTGCACAGGCGAGTGGGGCTGACCCGGGCGGGCAGGTGGTAGCGGCTTCCGCCCTGATACTTGCCCTGGTAATCGAAGACCTCGCGCGGGGGGACGATCTCACAGGAGCCCAGCACCCGGTCGCCCAAGACGCCGACGGTGATCTCCCTGCCGCGGATGAATCGCTCGACGAGCGCTTCCGCCCCGAAGCGCAGGGCCTCGCGCATCGCCGGAACCAGCTCGGCGGGCTCGCGGACCACGCTCAGGCCACAGGACGAGCCGCTCGAGGCGGGCTTGACCACTGCAGGGAAGCCCATGTCCCCGTGGATCTCCTCGGCCTGCTCCAGCCCGCGCGGGGTCACCGTGTAGCTCGCCGGCGTGGGGATATTGTGGAACCGAAGGATCTTCTTGGCCATCGGCTTGCTCATGGCCAGCGCGCTCGCCATCACCCCTGAGCCGGTGTAGGGCACGCCCAGGACCTCGAGAAGGCCCTGGACCTTGCCGTCTTCGCCCATCCGGCCATGGAGGGCCAGGAACGCGGCGTCCACCGCCAGCTGCCTCAGGCTGCGATCCAGCCCCGGCCCCGCCAGCACCCGGTGCACATCATGCCCTCGCCGGGAGAGCGCCTTGGCCACCGCTTCACCGGTGCGCATCGAGACCTCGCGCTCCTCGCCCCAGCCTCCCATCAGCACCGCGACACGGCGAAACCTCAAGATGCCTCCTCTGCGCTCCTGGCGCTTGGCGGCTTGATGCCGCCCGCCCCCACTCTCGAGCACGGCGGATGCCAGCGCGTGCAACGCCAATGTAGCGACCTGTTGCCTGCTTGTGAACTTTTCGACCGCCCGGAATCAGAGGGGATTTGGCGCACGTCAACGCCGTCCCCAGACTGGCCTCGCGGGTGGGCGGGGCCAGATGGAGCGCGTCCAGGGCGACGCACTGAGGCTGCCGGGACGCACGAGCCGGAGCTCAGGTACCGCCATCCACGAGGCCGGCATTGGCTGCGCCGGCTCCCGCATCACCGCCCTGAAGGCAAAGGCCGTCCTTGCTGCAGACATAGCCGGAGAGGCAGGTGCCGCCGTCGCCGCAGGGCTTGCCTTCGAGGTCGTAGTCGACCACCAAGCTGCAGCCAGCTCCCCCGGCCGCCGAGAGCAACGATGCTGCGAGGAGGGCTCTGATCGAAACGAGGCGCATGGTCAGTCGTCGTCCCGGAGGTCGTCGAAGTACTCCTCCCGCTTCTTCGCCTCTTCCGCCTTCTTCTTCTCCTGCTCCGCACGTCTCTGCTCGGCGAGGCGCTTCTCCTCCGCAGCCTTCTTCGCGCGCTCTTCCTCCACCCGCCGCTCCTCCGCCTCTTCCGCCCGGCGCGCATCCTCCGCTGCCCGACGCTTGTCCTCCTCGGCCTCGGACCTCCTCCGTTCCTCGGCCAAGCGCTTCTCCTCCCCGGCTTTGGCCTTCTTCTCCTCTTCGGCCTTGCGCTTCTCCTCGGCCTTGGCCTTCCTCGGCTCTTCGGAGCCAGCCTTCGCCTCGGCCGGCTTGGTCTTCTTCTCCTCGACGACCGGGGTCGCCGACTCGCTGGGGCCGACGACCTCCTTGCTGGCGGGGGTGCGCAGCTCCTCGGCGGCCGAACCGGTCTTCTCCACTGGGCCGGGGACCAGGATGGCGGGCCGCCTCTCTTGAGCGACCGCGGTCGATCCATCCTTGTCCAAGAGGACCATGCTCGTTCCTGCCGCGACCAGGAGCGCCGCCACCAGGTAGGAGAGGTCGGCGACCAGTGCATAGGCGCGACCTTCGCTCTCCCGCTCCTTCCAGACGGGATTCGCCTGCTCCAGGTCGCGGAGGTCGCGGAAGCTGTCGGCAGAGCCCTTGGCCTGCAGCCCGAACATCCCTCCCGTCCCGGCAAGCCCTACTCCAGCCCCCAGCAACACGTAGCCGGTGTGGCGCATCGTCCAGCGCATCCCGAAGATGCTGGAGTGGGCGACCCGGGACGGGGCCATCTCCCTGGCCAGCACGCGCGAGAAGAGATTCGCCGCCGCGTCGTCGAGCTTCGCCGAGTCTCTCGGCAACAGCTCCTCGGCAGTCGCAAGCTCGGCGCCCGTGGCGCCGATGCGCGTTGCGCTCACCCTCAGATCCTGGGGGCGGTTGGTCACCACGAGCACCAGGATCTGGTCCACGCCCAGCTCGCGCGCCATCGCGCCGGCCGCAGAGGGCTCGGCTCGCGTCAGCAGATCGCGCCGCAGGGCGTCGAGGCGAGGAAGGAAGGCGCCCAGACCAGGCGCGGGTTCGAGCATCGCGTGCTCGATGGCGCCGGGAGCGGGACGGAAGCGCTTCTGGACGATCTGGTAGCCGGGGGCAACCAGAGTGAGGAAGTGGTCGCCCGGAGACAGGCCCGTCAGCTCCACCGGCGTCACCCCGCGGAAGGTCCCGTCCACGAACACGCGGGCCGGGGTGGGCGTGGCCTCCACCGCGAAGCCGAGGGTGCTCTTCTTGGCCATCTCGGCGCGCCGGCCCTTCACCTGCGCGATGAAGTCGGGGGTGAAGACATTGGGGTCGAACGTGGCCTTGCCGCCCACGGGGAGCAGCAGGTTGAGCTCGATCTGCGCCTTCTTCTGCTCGGCGTTGGCGACCAGCGCGAGGATGCGCAGGGTCCAGGCGGTGACCATGGCGTCGAACCACGCCGACAGGTCTGAGCGCTCATACGCCTGGAGCGCCTTGTCCGCGCTCTCGGCGGCCTTCTGGATCTCGAGATCGTCGTAGAG
>JACRCT010000848.1 GCA_016218885.1 Deltaproteobacteria bacterium
CCGGGCTTCCCGGCCCACGTGCTCGAGAGCTGGTTTCGGGAGATCGGCGTCGAGCACCGCATCGTGCGCCAGGACGTCTACCCGGTCATCCAGCAGCTCACCCCCATCGGCAAGACGATGTGCTCGGCCTGCTCGCGGCTGCGCCGGGGCATCCTCTACACGACCGCCGTGGAGCTGGGCTGCACCAAGATAGCCCTGGGCCACCACCGCGAGGACCTCGTCGAGACGCTGCTGCTCTCGGCCTTCTTCGCCGGAGCGCTCAAGAGCATGCCCCCCAAGCTGCTCTCCGACGATGGGCGCAACACCGTCATCCGCCCGCTCGCCTACTGCCCCGAGGCCGAGCTCGCCGAGTACGCACAGCGGCTGCGCCTGCCGGTCATTCCCTGCGGGGCGTGCGCCGAGCAGGAGAGCTCGCAGCGGCGGCACGTCAAGCACCTGATCTCCGAGCTGGCTCGCGAGCACCCGTCCGTCCCCGGCAACCTGCTCAACGCCTTGGCCAACGTGACCCCTTCACACCTGCTCGATCGGTCGCTGCGCAGGGCCAAGCCGACGCCGGAATGAGCCGGCCGGTCCCCTGCCCTACAGGCCCATGCGAGCCCCCTTCCCCCGAGTCCCGAGGCTGCGTGTATACTGTCGCGCCTTTGAATCCTTGAAGGGGGCGCTCATGCTTCGCTCTGCGATTTTCGGCCTGCTCGTGCTCACCGCCTGCAGCAAGCCCATCCAGCAGGAATGGGTGGCGGCAACGGAAGGCAGCAGCAAATGCACGCCGGCATTCATCGGCGACCTGGTGGTCTTCGGCAACGAGGGCGGCTACGTGCACGCCTACGACCGGCTCGGTAATCAGCGCTGGAGCTTCACGGCCCATCGCGACGTCATCGGCTCCCCGGTGGGCTACAAGGACCTGGTCCTCTTCGGAGCGGTGAACAACCTCTTCTACGGCGTGAACGCCCAGACCGGCCGCGAGGCCTGGAAGTTCATGACCAAGGACCGCATCAAGGGCTCGCCCATCGTCGCCGGCGACAAGGTCGTCTTCGGCAGCTACGACAAGCGGCTCTACGCGCTCAAGGCCGACACCGGCAAGCTGGCCTGGGTGTTCCCTCCCCCGCCTGCTCCACCTCCGGCACCCGCGCCGGCGCCCGAGCCTGCCAAGGAGCTCAAGAACGCCAAGGCGACCGAACCGGCCGCCGCACCTGCACCCGAGCCGACGCCTGTGCCCGAGCCCATCGTTGCCGGCGAGTTCTCCTACGCCCGGCCCTTGCTGGTGGACGGCACGATCTACGTCGGCAACCTCGACGGGTACCTCTACGCCGTCGAGGCCGACACCGGCGCGATGAAGTGGCGCTTCAAGACCGGCGGCGGCATCACCTCCAGCGCCATCCATGAGGCGGGGGTCCTGTATTTCGGCAGCAACGACCATCACCTCTACGCGCTCGACCTCGCCACCCAGCAGCCGAAGTGGAAGCTTTCGACCGGCGACGAGATCAACGCCAGCCCCCGCTTCGCCGACGGGGTCGTGTTCGTAGGCGGGGTCGACACCAAGCTCTATGCGGTGGACGCCGCCACTGGAAAGACCCGGTGGACCTTCCCCACCAAGGGTCGCATCGTGGACGCCGCGGCGGTCTACAAGAACCTGGTCTTCGTCGGCGCCGGACCTGGCGACGGCAACTTGTACGCGCTCGATCGCGCGACCGGGAAGCTGTTCTGGACCTGGGAGTCGCAATCGAAGATCGAGGCCGACCCGGTGATCGACGGCGACAAGCTCTACGTCGTGGTCGGCGACGGCCGCATGGTCGTGTTCCGGATCAACAAGACGATGTGAGGCCTTGACGGGCCTCTTCGCTCGTCGCGCCTCGGGCTGCTCGCGACTCCGCGATTTCACTCGGTCCGTCAAACCATTCGGTGCTCTAGGCGCGGCCTTATCGCTGCTCGATGGACGCCCTCTCGCGCGCCGGTCCTCGCTTATTCGCTCCTGCCCGCCTCCGGGACGCGGCCGCAGTGATCCTCGTGCGGGGGTCGCGCGACCAGCGTGAAGTCTTCTGGGTGCGACGAGGGAGGGGACCGGCGTTCGCCGGCTTCCACGCCTTTCCTGGCGGCAGCGTCGACGAGGCTGACGGCGCGCTACCCGTCGCCGGGCTCCCGGCCGACCAGGCATCCCTCTTCGTAGCCGCCGTCCGCGAGCTCTTCGAGGAGACCGGCGTGCTGCTCGCACGAGGCTCGGGCATCCGCAGCGACCTGTCTTCCGTCCGGCGTGGCCTGCTCGAAGGCAGGCTCGGGTTTGGCGAGGCGCTGCAGGCGTCAGGGGCCTGTCTCGATCCCGCGCTCGTTTCGCCCGCGGGTCGGTGGATCACCCCCGACTTCGCACCGGTGCGCTTCGACGCCCGCTTCTTCCTCGCCCGTCTGCCAGAGGGCCAGCACGCCGAGGTCTGGCCAGGAGAGCTCGCGAGCGGCGAGTGGCTGGCGCCTTCCGAGGCGCTGCGATGCTGGGAGAGAGGCCAGGCGCTGCTCCATCCGCCGGCGCTCCACATCCTGCGCTCCCTCGCCTCCGCTGACGACGACGAGCTCCTGGAGGCGCTGCGGCGCCCTCGGCAGGTGATCGACCACGTCGCGCAGCGCATCGAGCTCCAGCGCGGGATCCGCTCCCTGCCCTTGCGCACCCCCACCCTGCCTCCCGCTTCTCACACCTCGTGCTATCTGATCGGTGACCGAGAGATGCTGCTGGTCGACCCCGGGTCGGACGACCCGGCCGAGAACATGCGGATGGTGCGGCAGGCGCGAGCCTTGCGCAACGAGGGGCGTCGCCTCCTCGCGGTGGTCCTCACGCACCATCACCGCGATCACGTCCTGGGGTCCCTGGTGGCCAAGAACGAGCTCGGGGCGCCGGTATGGGCCCACCGCCTGACCGCCGAGAAGGTCGGGGGAGTCGACAGGCTCCTCGAGGACGGCGAGGAGCTCGCGCTCGGGGGCGAGCTCCCCATGCTCCTGAGAGTGCTGCACACCCCCGGACACGCCAGCGGCCACCTCTGCCTCTTCGAAGAGCAGAGCCGGGCCCTGCTGTGCGGCGACATGCTCTCCGGGGCCTCGACCATCGTCATCGACCCGCCCGACGGGGACATGGAGCTCTACCTCGCCTCGCTGGAGCGGCTCTGCGCCCTGGGGCCGCGCACGCTCTTTCCCGCCCACGGCGAGGTGATGCCCGACGGCCCTGAGCGCCTGGCCGAGGCCATCGCGCACCGCCGCTGGCGAGAGGAGCGCCTGCTGCAGACCTTGTCCGAGGGCCCGCTTCCTCTGGCCGAGCTGACGCGCCGGGCCTACTCCGACGTGGCCCCTGCGGCCCTCCCCTTCGCCGAGCGCAGCACCCTCGCGAGCCTGTCCTGGCTCGAGCGGCGAGGGCGGATCTCGCGCTTGGGAGCGCTCTTCTGCCTGGCCTGACGCGGACGATTGGCGGGCCGGGCCCGCTTCCCGTGCTTGAAGCCTGTTCCCACGCATGGTAAGCGAGCGGGCCCATATGCTGGAAAAGGCTCGCGATTCCCACAGTTGAAGGAGCGACCCGTGATGCGCCTGCTCGCCCTGTTCGTCCTGGCTCTCTCTTCGAGCGCCTGGGCCGCTGCTCCCGCCGGTACCCCCGAGAAGCCTGAAGCAAGGCCGGCCGAGCCATCGGCCCCGGCCACGCCCTCACCCACGCCTGCCCCGGAGTCCGTCGGACCGGAGAGCGTCGGCGCCAAGGTCGAGCGCGAGCAGCTCAAGCGCGAGGTGATGGACGAGGTCACCCGGGCCCTCGAGAAGCAGAAGCAGGAGGTGCGCGACGAGGTGCGCTCGCAGGTCACCACCCAGATCAGCAACCGCGCCATCGAGGAGGAGTTCCAGTTCCACGAGGAGAAGCGCAAGCTCGAGCTCTTCGAGATCAACGGCTACTACCGCCTGCGCCCGGAGCTCTTCTACAAGTTCGATCTGCGGCGAGGCCCCGACCCCGGCGGATTCCAGCTCTTCCCCCGCCCCGCGTTGGACCCCGACCGCCAGACCCTCGCCGACGCCAATATGCGCTGGCGCATGGAGCCCACCCTCAACGTCAGCGAGGACGTGCGCATCCACGCCCAGGTCGACGTGCTCGACAACGTGATCCTCGGCTCCACCCCCGAGGGCGGCTTCGGCCTGTCCGAGCGCACCCAATGGTCGGCCCTCTCCGAGGGGCAGAACCCGCCGAGCGCGGACAAGAACTGGGTCGAGGACTCCATCCTCGTGCGCCGGGTCTATGGCGAGGTCAACACCCCCGTGGGCCAGCTCCTCTTCGGCCGCATGGGGAGCCAGTGGGGCATGGGCATCCTGGCCAACAGCGGCAACGGCATCGACAGCGACTATGGCGATACGGTGGACCGGATCATGTTCGTGGCCAAGGTCGCCGACCACTACATCGTCCCCATGCTCGACTTCGTGGTCGAGGGGCCCAGCAGCGCGCGGCGCGAGGAGCTCGCCGGGCAGCCGTTCGACCTCGACCAGCTCGATGACACGCGGGACTACGCCCTCGCCATCGCCCGTCGGGACACCGATCTGGAGATCACCCGCAAGCTTCAGGCCGGGCAGTACATCCTCAACTACGGGGCCTACTTCATCTACCGGAACCAGACCTCGGACGCGGCCAGCTACTACAGGCAGAACAACCCCTACGCCAACGAGCAGGCGAACCTCGGCTTCGTGGGCCGCGACGCGTCGCTGTACATCCCCGACCTCTGGCTCAAGTTCCAGACCAAGAAGCTGCGCCTCGAGATCGAGGGGGCGGCCGTCCTGGGCAGCATCGGCAACGCTGCCACCGTGGCCGGCTTGAGCCCAGACGAGAACCAGAGCCTGACCCTGCGCCAGTTCGGCGCGGCCGCCACCGGCAGCTACAACGTCCTCGACAACCTCGACATCGGCGTCGAGGTGGGCTTCGCCTCGGGCGACAAGGCCGCGGGCATGGGTAACCGTCCGGGCCGGGGAGCGACGGGCCCGGGCAGCATCGACGGCGCCCAATATTGCCTGGCGACCACCTGCTCGCGGCGCGACGGCGACGTGCGCAACTTCCGCTTCAACCGCGATTACCGCGTGGACCTCATCCTCTGGCGCGAGCTCTTCGACGGCGTGACCGACGCCGTGTACGTCAAGCCGGGCGCCAAGTACGAGATCACCGATGGCCTGGGAATCTGGGCCAACGTCATCTACTCCCGCGCCATCTACGGCGAGTCCACCCCCTCCTCGAGCCTCGATACTGCCGGCAACCTCACCGGCGACGCCAACCTCGGCATCGAGATCGACGGTGGCGTGCGCTACGACTCGGGCGACGGCTTCATGGCGGGCATCGCGTACGGCGTGCTCTTCCCGCTGGCCGGCCTCAACAGCAACCCGGCGACCGCCGCGGCGATCGACGCCGAGACCGCCCACACCGTGCGCGGATGGTTCGTCATCAAGTACTGATGCTCCGCGGTCTTCTCGCCGGCGCCTTGCTCCTGGCGCTCGTCTGCGGCTGTGGAGTGCGCGGCGCGCCGCGCCCTCCACGCCCCGAGCCGGCGCCGGGCGCTCCAGTTACTGCTCCCGCGACCGCGGGCTGCGCGGACGCGGGATGTGGCGGCTGTCCTCAGCCCTGATCCGTCTGGTCTGCGTGACCTACCGAACGGCGGGCTGCGAGGCCTCAGGCGCCCGCACACCCCTCCTCGGCACCAGTGCGTAGAGCAGGAACGGAGCGAACACGATCAGCTCCGCCGCCATGACGCGCAGGCCTCTTGGAGCCAGCATCCCGTTGAGACCAATAGGAGCGACGGGCAACGGACGCCAGGGGAGGAAGATCCGCTCGTTGGAGAAGGGCCACCAGAGGGCCACGCCCAAGCCGCCGTTGGTCACGGCATCGCAGAGGTCATGCAGCGCCAACGCGGCGAACGCCACCAGGCCCACGCGCAGGGCGGGCCGTCGTGCGAGACGGGCGGCCAGGCCGAGCGCCACCGCCAGGATCACCGCCATGGCCAGCGAGTGCATAGCTCCGCGGTGCCCAAAGGGAGCGCCGTAGGGCACACCCAGCTTGAAGCCGATGGCATCTGCGTCGGGCAGCATCGAGACCACCGAGAACAGCAGCATCGAGCCCACGAGCTCCTTGCGCTGACGCGCCTGCAGCCTCCCTGCAGCCATCCCGACCATCACGTGACCAATGCTGGGCATTCCGCGCTCGCCTTTTTGGGCTTGCCTCCGCCGCTCTTGGCTTACCGTGGCCACGCTTGCGGCCATCCCGCAAGGTCCGAGTGGACGGCCGTTGTGGGCGGATGCGGGCGGACGAACCCTTGGATGAGTGATCTGCATCGGGCCGGCTGGCTGGGACTACGCGGACGGGAAGGGCGTGGTCTATCCCCACCCGGCTCCGCACGGCTTTGATCCCCTGAGCTACCTGGCCGGCTTCTTCGACACCGTGGAGATCAACTCCACCCACTACCGGCCCGCGCCTGCCGACGTGGCGCTCCGCTGGTGCGAGCGGGTCGACGCCCGTCGACGTTTCGGAAACCACGTTTGACAGAGCGCCTGGTCGGACCGAACTTGTTAAGCATGACTGACGGCCGACTACCTGGTACGGCTGCGCGACGCGATCGTCGTCGACCGCGTGCGACGTTCGGACTTGAAGGGGAAGCGGATCTTCGAGGTGGGGGAGAAGTACTACTTCGAGGACCTCGGGGTACGTGGCGCGGTGCGCGGCTTTCGCGAGGAGGACGTCGGAAGGGTCGTCGAGAATGCCGTGTTTCTGCGCCTCGTGGCTGACGGCTGGAGCGTGACGTCCGGAGCGCTCGGCGATCGCGAGATCGATTTCGTCGCCGAGAGGGGCCAGGAGCGCATCTACGTACAGGCGGCCTATCTCGTGGCTGACGCGGCGACGCGGCAGCGCGAATTCGGCAACCTTCTGCAGATCAACGACAACTTCCCAAAGCTCGTGGTGAGCATGGACCCCGCCGTCGCAGATCTCAAAGGCGTTCGCCACCTCAGGCTTCGTGATTTCGTCCGCGATGGTTGGATGTCGAGAGACGGAGATTGAATTGGGGTTCTCGCGTCGTTCAGACGGCGCAGACCCTCTTGGAGGCGCTCGCAGGCTCGATGGACGCGCCGAAGGCTGACGAGGCGGACGCGCTCAAGAAGGCGGCCTAGATTGTCCCAACTTCTCTTCTCTACGCGACTTGCGTCTACACGCAAGATGCGTATGCTAGTGGCCATGAAAGCGACTTTCATCGAGCTTCCCTGCTTTCAGCGCGCTCTGGCGAACTATCTCGACGACCAGGGGTTCGCGGCCCTTCAAGCCGAGATGATGGCCAACCCCACCGCCGGCGACGTCATAAAGGGCACGGGGGGCCTTCGAAAGCTCCGCTGCTCGGACGGGCGCCGCGGCAAGGGGAAGCGTGGAGGCCTCCGTGTCATCTGTTTTTGGTGGGAGACGGGCGCCCAGTTCTGGCTCTTCGCTGTGTACGACAAGAACGAGGCCGCCGACCTCACGCCCGACGAACGGAAGGCCCTCAAAGCCATGCTCAAGGCCGAGCTTGATGCGCTGTCGCAGAAGAAGGCCGGCTCCCAGGAGGTAGCCGGGTAGGGAGGACCACGTAGGGAGGGGCCACTGCCTGGAGGGGTTGCGCGCAGCGCAACCAATGACCGATGAAGACGACCAAACGGAAGGCTGCGTCCCGACGCAGGAACCTCTTCGCTGAGATCAGCGATGGCTTCGCGGCACTGCGCGAAGCCCGCGAGGGCAAGCGCACGCTTCGCACGCATGAGGTGGAATCCAAGCCCGTGCCGGAGGTGACGCCGGGCGAGCTCGTTCGCCTCCGCGAGCAGTACCACCTTTCGCGCAAGCTCTTTGCCTCCTGCCTCCGGACCAACGCGCGCACGCTGGAGAACTGGGAGCAGGGACGAGCCAAGCCCAACGCGCAAGCCGCGCTTCTGATCGGCTTGGTGCGCAAGTACCCCGACATGATCACGCGTCTCAACGAGCTCTAGCCAGGAGGTCCTGGTCGGCGAGGCGGAGGCCCGCCTCGGCCATAGGCTGGCCGTCATTCTCGAGGGACTACGCCCGGGCGTTGTGGTTGGGCCTCCACAGGAGCAGGCCAGCTCCCTGGTTCGAGCCTGCTCACCTTGGCAACGTTGCCCAGTTGAAGCCCGGCAGGTGGCCACGCTTGCGGCCATGCCGCAAGGTCCGGGGGGACGGCCGTTGCCGGCGGACGCGGGCGGACGAACCCTTGATGAGTGATCCGCATCGGGCCGGCTGGCTGGGACTACGCGGACTGGAAGGGCGTGGTCTACCCCCACCCGGCTCCGCACGGCTTTGATCCCCTGAGCTACCTGGCAGGCTTCTTCGACACCGTGGAGATCAACTCCACCCACTACCGGCCCGTGCCTGCCGACGTGGCGCGCCGCTGGTGCGAGCGGGTCGACGCCCGTCCGCGCTTCCGATTCTCGGTCAAGCTCTGGCGGCGCTTCACCCATGAGCGGGAGAGCGCCTTCTCGGCCGACGAGGTGAGGCAGGTTCGCCAGGCCCTGGACGCCATGGCGGGCGCGCACCGGCTCGGAGCGGTGCTGGTGCAGTTTCCCTGGTCGTTCAAGCGGGACGCGGCCAATCGCGAGTGGCTGCGCGACGTGATCGGAGCCCTGGAGGGCCTGCCCCTGGTGCTCGAGGTGCGGCACGCCTCCTGGAACGTCCCTGACCTCTACGAGGGCCTCGCCGAGCGGGGAGTCGGCTTCGTGAACATCGACCAGCCGCTCTTTCGGCACTCGATCCGCCCGAGCGCCATCGCCACCACGCCGGTCGGCTACTTCCGGGTCCACGGGCGCAACTGGCGCGACTGGTTCCGGCCGGGCGCCGGGCGGGACGCGCGCTACGACTACCTCTACGACGCCGACGAGCTGCGGCCGTGGGCGCAGCGGGCGACTGCGCTGGAGGGCCAGGGCCAGGGCCAGGGCCAGGGCCAGGGCCAGGGCCAGGGCCAGGGC
>JACRCT010000849.1 GCA_016218885.1 Deltaproteobacteria bacterium
CGAGCAGCCGGTAGTAGAAGTCGCCGGTGGGGTTGTCGACCGGCTCGAAGTCCCGGTTGTATTCGTCGTCCCAGGTGTCGAGGAAGCAGCCATCGGGATAGGTGGCGCAGGGACAGGTGGGGTCCTGGCCGCATCTCTGCCGCTGGGCGATCCACTCGTTCCAACCGGTGATGGTGACGACGGGCACCTCCGGATTGTCGAGCAGCGTCTCCCACATCTTGCGGAAGGTCCGGCCGTGAAGCTTGGGCTGCGCGTAGGCGGGAACGCTCATGTACGTGCGCTGGTAGGCGGCACAGGTGGTGATCTGCTCGATTTGCCCGTTGCGCCTCGCCGAGCGCTGTTGGCAGGGCTCGGCGCCGGCAGGATCTTCCTGGCAAGCCTCGAGGAAGCTCCAGTTGGTGCTGGAGCCCGCGAACGCCCACATCTTGCGCACGGTGTAGCTCTGCTCGAGTTGCGCGATCTTGGTGGCATTCGCTGGATACTGGCTATTCTCGGTCACCAGCACGAGCGGCTTTCCGTACAGCTGGAAATGCATCCCCGGGTAGGCCGCCAGCCGCGCGAGCAGATGGTCCACGGTATTGATCGAGGGATTGGTATTGGCCTCGACCACCGGGACCCAGGGCACGATCCTGGGCGCGCCGCTGACGGTGCTCCAGACCTCCAGCATCCTGTCGAAGGGCTGGGTGATCATGGATGCGGTGCGATCGCTGCGAGAGTCCCTGTAGGCGTGATTGGTCGCGTCGATGAACACGAAGTCTATGCCGGCGTCGCGAAGCATCGTGGCGTGACGGCGCAGGACGTCGGGAGAGTTGGTGGGGCAGTAGTAGCCTTCGGCGGGACGGTGCCACCAGTACATGGTCTGGTAGTCGGGATCCCAGCTCTGGCGGCCCGCCCTCACCTCGGAGATGACGTGGACCGGAGGGGCCGCCGCCGGGCAATGCCATGTGTGATAGAACATGCCAATCTTGGTTATGGTCGTATCAATTTCCCGGCTGATGCATTTATAGCGGGTCGGATCGCATATATAGCGACTGCCCAGGTCCTCGCAGTGCGCGTTGGTCTGGCACTCGAGGCAGTATCCGTTCTGGCAGTGGCTCCCCGTCTGCGAAAACAGGCAGAACAGGCCGCATTCGTCGCGGCAGATGCCGGCCACGCAACCCCGATCGCCTCCACAATCCTGGTTGTCGGTACACTCGGGCGCCGGGTACCCCTGGTCTGGGGCGCCCGCGTCCACGGCGTGGGCGTCCGGTCGAGTGGCAGCGTCCATGGCCTCGGCCCGAGCATCGCTTGGCCCAGCGTCTTCACCCGCGCTGGCGTCGATACCCGCGCTGGCGTCGATACCCGCGCTGGCGTCCTCGCCCGCGCTGGCGTCCATACCCGGGCTGGCGTCCACGCCTGCTGCCGCGTCCCGAGGTTGGCCGGCGTCCGTGGCGTGCCCTGCGTCGGCTCCGGAGGTATCGGCGTCTGCGCCACCGATGATCTCGCCGCCGACGTCGGCACGTGCCTTCCCGGCATCCGCGGAAATGGCGTCGATATGGCCCTCGCAGGCCGCAAGCAGGACCAGGGCAGCCAGCAGCGCGGCATGCCCGAGCTGGGCTCCAACGCGTGAAGGCATGGCGCAGGAAGATGAAGGCTTCATGACCCCTCCGGGGGGAGACGGCTCTCACTGCCACGACCGGCTGGACGCTGCTGGCTCCAGCGGCTTTCCGAGGCGCAGTTTGAGCCCTAGCTGACTGCGCCAAGAGCAGGGAATTCTGGAAAGAAGTCAAGGCCCCGAGCCGCCGAGAAGTGTTCGAGCAGGCGTCCGACGAGGCCAAGTGAGATGGGCACCAATCGAGCGGACCCGGTGGCGCCGCGCGGACCGGCAGGGTAAAAGCGCTGCCGGCATGATCCGGCGAACCTTCCAGCTCGTTCGTGGCGTCGGGCCTTCGCGCGAGAAGATGTTGTGGGCCGACGGCATCGCCCGTTGGGAGGATTTCCCGCCAGAGGGCGGAGCCCCCGCGCTCTCGGCCAACCTGGACAGGGTGGCCCGCGAGCGCCTCGCCGAGGCACGCGGCGCGCTCGAGGCACGAGATCTCCCAACGCTCGCCAGCCTGATACCCAAGCGAGAGCATTGGCGCCTATTCAGCGACTTCGAGCGCGAAGCCGTCTACTTCGACATCGAGACCGAGGGCATGTCCGGCGAGCCCACTGTCGTGAGCCTGTTTCACGCCGAGGGTTTCGAGGTGTTCGTCCAAGGCCGAGATCTCGATCGTCTGCCCGAGGCGATGGGACGCTGGCCGTTGTGGGTCACCTTCAACGGCGCGGCCTTCGATGTGCCGGTGCTCGCCCGCTACTTCGGCACTCTGCCCACTCCGGCGCTGCACCTCGACCTGTGCCATGTCTGCCGGCGCATGGGCTGGCGTGGCGGGCTCAAGAAGATCGAGGACCTGCTCGGCTTCGGCCGGCCACGACACCTGCGAGGGGTCGACGGCCTGGACGCGGTCTTCCTCTGGCGCTACTGGCATGCCGAGAAGGACATCGCGGCCCTGCGCCTCCTGGTCGAGTACAACCTCTACGACTCCATCCAGCTGCGCACGCTCGCCGCGCGCGCCTACAACCGGGGCATCGAGATGCTGCAGGTGGATGCGCCCTCGATGCCCGTCTTCGAGCGCGGTGACATGCTCTATGACGTGACGCGGCACCTGCTCACCCTGGGCCCGGAGGGCAACGAGGAGATGGCGCTGGATCGCGCCCGGCGGTTCGCGCTGGGAGGAGCAGCGTGATCTCTGCTTGAGCTCTCGCCATGAAGAGGCCCGCCTCGCGACCCGACCCGCTGGTCCTGTCTCGTGAGGAGGCCCGCGCCTTCCTGACGGGCCAGCTCGGGCTCCTGGGGGTCGAACCGCAAGCGGGAGCAGCCGGGGTGCGCTCGATGCTCGCGGCGCGGCGGGCCGTCCAGCTCGACCCGCTCGATCCCATGGGCAACAACGCCGATCTCGTGGCCCTGGCCCGCGTCGATGGGCTCGCCAAGGGAGACCTCTTCCGGCACGTCTTCCCCGGCCATGCCTTCGAGCACTTCGCCAAGGAGCGCTGCCTGCTCCCCGCCGCGGCGTTTCCCTACTATCGCGACCAGTCAGCGCAGACGCCGTGGTGGCGCCTGGGCGAGCGGCTCGAGCGCCTTCCCAAGGGCTTGCTCGAGAAGGTGCTCGAGGAGGTGCGCGAGAAGGGGCCGGCGACCGCTGGCGAGCTGACCCACCATGGCCCGGTCGAGCCCATCGACTGGGCCGGCTGGAAGGGCACCGGTCGGGCCACGGCGATGGCCCTGGAGGTCCTCTGGACGCGCTGCCAGATCGTGGTGTGCGGGCGGCGGGGGCGGGACAAGCTCTTCGACATCCCCGAGCGGGCCTTGCCCGAGGTCGTGGCGCAACCCGGCGGGGACTTCGAGCGCTGGGCGCTCCTCGAGAGGGTCGAGGCGGCAGGCCTGCTCGCCCGCGCCGGGGGTGCGCACTGGTCGATGCTCTCCGAGGTCCGCACCTCGCCTTTGCCGGATCAGCTGGTGGAGGAGGGTCTTCTCGTCCCCGTGCGGGTCGAGGGCGCCCCCCGCGAGTACCTCGCCCCCGCGGCGCTTCGGGCACGTCGATTCCTCGACGATGACGCTCGCATGCGGATCCTCGGTCCTCTCGACCCGCTGCTCTGGGATCGGCTTCTGGTTCGCCATGCGTTCGACTTCGAGTACGTGTGGGAGGTGTACAAGCCTGCCGCGCTACGCAAGTGGGGCTGGTACGTCTGCCCGCTGCGGCACCACCGCGCTCTGGTGGGGCGCCTGGAGGGACGGCTCGAAGGCGAGGTGCTGAAGGTCCTCAAGATCTGGCGCGAGCGGGGAGTGCGCCTTGACGAGGATGCGCTCGATGAAGCCCTCGCGCGCCACGCCGCCGCCTGCGGCGCCCAGAAGGTGAAGCGCCCGCCTCGACTGCGACGGGTCTGAACCGCAAGGCTTGTTTGGGGTTCGGCGACGGTGTCGGAGCCGGGAGCGTCAGCGATCGATCCTTCTGCCCTTCCGAGATCCCCAGAGAACGGGATTTCGGGTGGCAGCACCTACAGAACGGCCGCCGCCACGAGCACCGATGCGATCGGGATGGTGAGGTTGTCGTCGAGCTTCGGGCCGCTGAAGAGCTCGGCGACAGCGCCGACGACCGAGGCTGCAGCGGCGGCGAGCAGGCGCCTGCCCAGGGGAAGGTCGGGATAGAAGAGCAGGAGGAAGGTCCCGGCGACGATCGTGCCTGCGGCGACGAAGGCGAGGGAGCCGATCAGGCTCTTGGAGCGGTAGAGCTTGAGGGTCCCGTAGCGCTTTCCCAGCCAGGCCGCAGCCGGGTCGCCGAACGCCAGGATCAGCACGCCAGTGGGTACCGCGGGCCGCGAGAAGGCGGGCGTGAGCAGCGCGAGCCCGAGCACGTAGAGCGTGGAGGAGTTGACCCGGTAGTACTCCCGCGGCCGGGCGATGCCGTGGAAGACCTTGCCGGCGAGGAAATGGTTCCAGCGACCGGACATCCGCCGCGTGACCTCGAGGATGACGAAGGCCCCGAGCAGGGAGAGCAGGACGATCTCCGCCTGCGTCCGGGTGAGCACGAACTGGTAGGCGACGGTGGCCACGAGGCCCGAGACGATGTGGAAGGTGGTGCGCGCGCCGATCAGCGGCTTGAGCGAGCCCAGCTTGGCGACAGCGCTCTCCCCGGTTCGGGAGGCCGCGCGGCGGGCAACCAGCCATTGCTCGTAGGCCCGCGTCGCCTCGTCGTAGCGGGTGAGCACGTAGGCTCTGGCCGCCTCGCTGTCGAGCGCCCGCTTGAGGTCCTCGAGGGCGACGCACATCCGGGACCAGGCGGTGCTCCAGCTCGTCTCGGGCCGGGCCGGGGGAAGCTTCTCGACGATGCGCTCGCACTGGCGCAGGGCCTCTGCACGCTTGCCCCGTTTGAGATAGCGCGGCAGGTGCTCCAGGAAGTCCTTGAGCTCCCGCGTGTGGCGGGCCATCTGGGCGTCGAGGGAGGAGTCGGCGAGCACGGTGGACATGAAGGACCCTTGCTGGCGTACACCCGAGTGGTTGGACTCCTCTACTCTCGAGTCTGCGCGCCGCGGCTCTCATAGGCATCCGCGGCATGCCGTGGAAAGGGAACGATACACCTGTCGGGGCACCGCAGGCGGGTTCTCATTCGAGCCGACGGAAGCCGGAGCGGCGGCAGGGGAGGTGGCCGCTCCTCTTCAGGCTTCAGGCCGCCAAGGCTCGAGGCTTGCCTGGGGTCTGAGGTCTGGAGTCTGCAGCCGTACCTGCGAGATCCCTCGCCAGAGGGACTACGGATGCGGGTGGAAGAGGGTCGAATCGGCGAAGCGGGCCTCGAGCTCGGGGGGCGGCTCGTCCTCGACGCGCTTGAGGTTCCACTCCTCGTGCCAGGTTCCGGTGGTGCCATGCCGATAGCGCCCGAGCAGGGTGAGGACGCTGCCCTTCCTGACGAAGTGGATCTCTACCTCGCCGGCATCGCCGTCCGGGGCGCGGCCCGGCTCCTCGCTCCACCAGCCCACCAGCGCGCCCTTCTCGAGGCGGCCGACCAAGGTGCCGTCGCGGTGCGTGTAGGCGCCCCAGACCGTCTCCCCGTACTGCTTGAGGACGAGGTTGCCCCAGTCGCCGGTCCAGAAGCCGACCACCTCATCCAGCTTCACGGCAGCCTCGGCTGGCGGAAGGGTGGCGTCCCGCTGGGCAGGGGCGGTGGAGGTGGCGCAGCCCGAGAGAGCGAGCACGCCGGCAAGGAGGTGGGCGATGCGCATGGAGGACTCCTTCGAGAAAGAGGGCAGGGCGGGGAATCAATCCCGCTCGTCGTCGACCTCGTCAAGCTCAGAGGCGTCAAGCCCCGTGAGCCGCCGGCTGCCCGCAAGCTCGGCAATCAGCGCGCGGGTAGGCCCATCGAGCGCGGAGGGCGTGGCCCCCGCCAGCGGTGTCCCGGGCAAGGGCTCGAACAGATGGGCGTGGATGGTGGCGCCGTAGTCGGTGACCAGGTGGGCGATGAGGGTGCGCGTCTTCTCGCGATCGGCATCGGACTCGCCCGGGAAGCCGAAGATGAAGTCCACCTTGGGGACGAACCCGGCCTGCGCGATGGCCCGCACCGCCGCCACGCCCTGCTCGACGGTGTGCCCGCGACGGATGGCGCGCAGCACGTCCGCGCTGCCGGACTGGAGCCCCAGCGCGATGGACCGGTTGGCGCAGTGATCCTTGACCAGCTGCAGCAGCTCCGGGGTCACCGACGTCGGCCAGACCTCGGAGGGGAACGTGCCCAGGTAGATCTCCTCGATCCCCGCGGTGCGGGTGGTCGTGAGCAGCGCCTCGATCGCCGCGGGCTCGGAGTGGATTGCGTCCCGCGAGCCGTACCCGAAGGCGTTGGGGGCGACGAAGCGGGTGTACCGGTGGCCAGTGGCGGCGGCGTGTTCGAAGGTGCGACGGATCGACTCCAGCGACCGGTGCCGCGGGGTCCTGCCGAAGAGGCGTGGCGTCTGGCAGAAGGCGCACGCCATGGGGCAGCCGCGGGTGATCTCCACGTGCGCGAAGAGCCGCCCCGACGCCGGCCAGGGAGGATAGCGGTCGAGCGGGGGTGCTCCGCCGGCAACGAGGACCCCCGGCTCCCTGTGCCGGCCCTCGGCGAGATCGCGGACGAGCTGGGCGAAGCCTGTGCCCGCCTCCCCTGTCGCCACCCAACGGAAGCCGAGCGCCAGCGTCCCGGCCGGGTCGGCGCTCGCGTGGCAGCCGCCCGCGATGGCCTGCAGCCGATCGCCGAATCGGGCTCTCCACGCCGCGAGCTCCGAGGCTGCTCGGGTCCTCGCGCAGCTCATGAAGGAACAGACGAGCAGGCCGTCCCCGTCGAAGTCCTCTGTCTGCTCGATGAGCCGCGGCTCGATGAGCTTCGAGGGGAGCTCGTCCTCCAAGACGGAAAGCAGGGCGGCGATCGAGTTCCTGTTCTTCTTGTCGAGTCGGAGGGACACCGGGAACGGGCGCGGCATGGGCAGTCCTTACCTGCCCGCGGAACCGGGCGCATCCGCATGCTTTGGCCGCGAGGCCGGCAGCGGCCCGGCCATCCTCGTCGAGAAGGGGAGGTCGCGGGAGACGCCGAGCCGGGCA
>JACRCT010000855.1 GCA_016218885.1 Deltaproteobacteria bacterium
AAAACGCCTGCCCCGCGGGCGCGGCCCTGGCCGGGGGTCAGAAGAGGCGCGCGGCTCGCAGATGGTCCCGGGGGCGGCGCATCTGTTGTTTCGGCCGGTATCTTGGAGTAGCTTGCCCGCGTCGTTGGACCCCGTAGCTCAGCTGGATAGAGCGGCGGTTTCCTAAACCGTAGGCCGGCGGTTCAAGTCCGCCCGGGGTCGTTCTCAGGGGCAGGCAGGAGGCGATTGGCTTCCCGCCTGCTTTTTTTCGCCCGTGACTCACCATCCCGTCCCCCCCGCGCTGGCGCACAGCCTCTTCCCCGAGGAGATCCTCGAGGTCCTTCGCCGCTTGAAGGGCGCGGGGCACGCCGCCTATCTCGTGGGCGGGCTGGTGCGCGACGTGCTGCTGGGCAAGGCGGGCGCCGACTTCGACATCGCCACCAGCGCCCGGGCGGAGCAGGTCCAGAAGCTCTTCCGCAAGGTCATCCCCACCGGCATCCAGCACGGCACGGTCACGGTGCTCACCCGCCGCGACAAGGTCGAGGTCACCACCTTCCGCGGGGAGGGCGCCTACGCCGACGGCCGCCGCCCCGACTCGGTGGTCTTCCTCGACGACGTGGTCGACGACCTGGCTCGCCGCGACTTCACCATCAACGCCATGGCCTTCGACCCCATCGATCAGGACTTCGTCGATCCCTTCGGAGGCGCGGACGACCTGGCCCGGCGCGTGGTGCGCTGCGTGGGAACGCCCCGCGATCGATTCACCGAGGACGGGCTGCGCCCGCTGCGTGCGGTGCGCTTCGCCTCGGTCCTCGACTTCGAGATCGACCCTGCCACCCGCGAGGCCATCCCCGCCACGCTCTCCACCTTCGCTCGCATCGCCCGCGAGCGGGTCCGCGAGGAGCTCTCCAAGACCCTCCTGGGCCCGCATCCGGGCCGCGGGATCCGCCTGTTGCACGAGACCGCGCTGCTCGCCGAGATCCTCCCCGAGCTGCTGACCACCTCACCAGGACAGCTCGCCCGCACCCTGGCCCGACTCGACGCCGCCCCCCGCGAGGTGGAGCTGCGCTACGCCGCGCTCCTCTGGGACCTCGCCCCTGAAGTCGCCGAGGCCGCCCTGGAGAGCTTGCGCCTTCCGCGGGCAGTCATCGACACCACCGTGGCGCTGCTGCGGATGCAATCCTTCGCGCTCGAGCCCCTGGTTGGGGACGCCGAGCTGAGGCGCCGCCTCTCCCGCGCGGGGCGCGCTCTGGTCCCCAAGCTGCTCTCGTTGGGCGCTGCCGAGGCGCAAGCCGGCGCAGATCGCGAGGCCCAGGCCACCGTTCACGACGTCCAGGCTGCCACTGAGCGTGTTCTGGCCACCAACCCTCCGCTGACCGTCGGTGAGCTGGCTCTCGATGGCAGGGCGGTGATGGGCATCCTGGGCTCCGCTCCCGGGCGAGTGGTGGGCGAGGCCCTGCGATTCCTCCTGGAACAGGTGCTCGAAGACCCCTCGCGCAATGAGCCCTCGACCCTCGAGAAGCTGCTCGGTGATTGGCGCGCCAAGAGCTCGTGAAAGGCGCGCTGGTGTCAAGCCTCTTTTCGCTAGAAAATTCTCCACAGCTTTCACACAGCCGCTCGGTTCGCTGACCTCGGCTGGGAGCGCCGCGGTCTCGCTCGACGTCCTGTTTCGCGCCAAGGCCGCCTAAAACACCAGAAAAGACGCGAGGTTGCGTTCCGTCACAGAAGTGGCGTCCAGCGGCGGCTACGTCTGCCCTCCCCACGCATCTCTTCCCCGGGGCCTGTGGATAGTCTGTGGAGGGCCGCGCGCGTTTTTGGATTTTGGGTTGGAAACGCCCGTCTCCAGGGAGGGAGCGGGCCAGGCCCTTTCAGAACGGGCGGGCGGGGTTTCGGGCGCTTCCCTTCGCGCCTCTCGCGGCTATACTTTGCCCCCTTCGCTTGACGCTCAGGCGCTGGCGAGCCCGAACGGGGCGGGGTATTTCGTGGGGGGGCATCACGGAGCGCGTGGAAGGGTCCCATGACCGATGTAGCAAGCACGCGCAGCGACCGGACTGCCCGGGTGCTCCTCATCCAGGATGAGGCCACCAGGCGCGACGAGGTAGCGAGCGCTCTGCGAGGCGCCGGATTCGAGGTCGTGGAGGCTGCCAACGGCCTCTCCGGCATCGAGAAGGCCACCTCCAATCCTCCGGACCTGCTGCTGCTCGACCTGCACCTGCCCGACTTGGATGGCGCCGAGGTGGCGAGCAAGCTGCGGCGGCTGGGCATGCAGGGCCTGCCCATCGTCGCCATGGGCCAGCCCGGCACCGAGCGCGGTCTCGCCCTCTCCGCCGGATGCGACGGCACCATCCCCAGCCCGCCCGACCTGGCCCTCCTTCCAGGTCAGCTGCGCGAGTTTCTGGCCGGCAAGCGGGACAAGCTCAAGGGCGGCGACGAGAAGCGCTTCCTCAAGGAGTACAGCCAATCGCTGGTGGAGAAGCTCGAGGGCAAGCTGCGCGAGCTCACCGTCACCAACGAGCGGCTGCGCAAGGTCGACGAGTTCAAGACCGAGTTCATGCAGTCCATCTCCCATGAGCTCTCGACCCCGCTCACGCCCCTGGCCGGCTACCTGAAGATCCTCCAGAGCGAGAAGCTCGGGCCCCTCAACGAGCGGCAGAAGAAGATCGTTGATTCGATGCTGCAGAGCGCCGATCGCCTGGCCCACACCATCGACAACCTCTCCGACTTCGCGGTGCTGGAGACGGGAAATTACCGCGTACGCGCCGAGTCGGTCGATCCGATCGCCATCGCCCAGAAGGTCGTGGACGAAGCCCAGGCCACCGTCGCCAAAGCGAAGCGCATCCACCTGATGCTGGCTCGACCTGCCGCGCCCTTCTCGCTGGCCGCTGATCCGGCCCGGCTGGAGCAGGCGCTGGGAAATCTCGTCGACAACGCCATCAAGTTCTCTCCGCACGGGGGAGAGGTGCTCGTCGAGTTCGTCCCCATGGAGGACCGGCTGCTCATCGGCATCTACGATCAGGGCTCGGGCGTATCTCCCGAGGACCAGGAGCGCATCTTCGAGCCCTTCCACCACGCCAAGGGGGCCCGCTACATCGCCACGGTGGGGCTGGGCTTGCCGGTAGCGCGCAAGATCGCCGAGGCCCACGGTGGCCGGCTCAGGGTCGAGAGCCCACCCAAGGTGCAGCCCGAGTCGGAGAGGCACTTCAGCGGAGCCAAGTTCGTTCTCGAGCTCCCCCTGGTCCAGCCCGTGGCTGCGCAGCCCTAGCCTGACCTCCGCATTTTGAGCCCGTTTTTCGAGTGGCCTGGGCAGCGCAAGCTGGCGCTGGGACTCTGGCCGATGAAGCAGGCCAGAGCGAAAAGGGGCTCAATTATGCGAACGTCGGGCTAGCCTGACCTTTCAAACCGGGGCGCTTCTCTGGCACATTCGAAGGCGTGATCGCCGCCATGCCCACCCGCGCCCTCTGCCCGGCCATGCTGGCCGTCGCCTTCTGGGCGGCCGTTGGCTGCTCGCGTTCAGCCGGGCCTGGCGAGCCCATCGCCGGGGTCTATGCCACCAAGGGCACCGCCGTCACTGTCCGAGGCGACCCCAACGCGCCCGTGGTTCGAAGGGCGCAGGCGGGCGTGACCCTCCTTTCCGACATGACGCTCGAGGTCGAGAAGGGAGGGGTGGTCGTGGAGTCCTTCGACGGCAGCTTCCTCTGGTTCCCCTCGGGAAAGCACCTGCTGCGGCGCCTCAAACCGCTCTCAGCGCCTACCGAGGGCACGACCCGGCGCATCGTGTGGATCACCGACAAGGCAGTGCCCCGCGAGCTCCCCACTCCGGTCGTCGCCGCCCGCTCTGAGCCGGCCCAGAGCGGCAAGCCCCTCAAGGACCCGGCTGAGGAGCAGTTCGGCAGCGACTTCGCGTTCTTCTTCTTTCCCCACGACTACGAGTCCGAAGAGGAGGCGCCCGGTCCCAAGGCACCCGCTCCGCCACCCTGGATGAACGGCAATCCCCTCGTTCACCCGCTTCGCCGTCCGCTCAAGATGGGCGACGGCGCCCGTTCGCTCGTGAAGGCCGATGGCGCAGTGGTCGTCGAGCTCACGGATCTGTCGACGGCCTTCGCGGACTCGCTCAAGCTCCCCCTGGACCTGTCCGAGGTGCGGCGCGTGGTAGTGGCCCAAGGCTCGGCCCGAATCCAGCTCGCCAACGGACAGGGCGTCGAGCTCAAGGCAGGAGAGATCGCCGAGCTCGGCCCGCTCCACTGAGCCCCTCGATAGAGGTCAGGTCCCTGCGTCGCCTGCAGCTGGCGGCGGGGGCGGGGCAGGGGAAGGCTTGGCTCCCTCGAATGCCGAGAGGGCGCGCTCCAGGCTCACGTTCGCCCCCTCCGGGGCCGCCTTCTCCAGGCCGGAGAGCCGCTGCCGCAGAGCGCGATAGGCCTCGAGGTCCATCTCCCCACGCCGCGCGCTCCGCCGGGCCTCCTGCAAGCGCTCCTTGAAGGTCCGGCGTGCCCCCTCGTCGGGCAGCCGGCGCGTCAGCTCCTGGAGCGGCTCCTGGACATCGACGAGGTTGATGCGGGCCGCCGGCCAGCCGAACACGACGATCAGCGCCGCGCTCGAGGCGCCCAGCAGGAGCCAGGCGCGAACCCAGCCCTGGACGCGTGCAGGGTCGAAGACGTGACCAGCGCCGGGAGTCCCCTCGGCGGATTCGGGCTGCCCTGGTCGGGCGTGACGGCGAGCCAGCGACAGCAGCCCGGCGACCACGACCGCGGCGACCAGAGCCATGGCCAGCGTTCGACCGAACTCAAGGGGCTCGGCGGAGGTGCTCGGCTCCCGCCGCAGGACGTGGATGACCAGCCCCGAGGCGATCAGGTTGTTGGCGGCGTGGGCGGCGATGGCCGGCCAGAGCGAGCCCGTCCAGACTGCGAGCAGCCCGAAGACGATGCCCAGCTCCACGCGCGCCACCATGCCCACCGGATCCAGGTGGAGCGCCGAGAACAGCACCGCGGTGAGGAATACCGCGGAGAACGAGCGCCGATGACGGGCGCGGAGCACGGGCTGGATGAAGCCGCGGAAGGCGAGCTCCTCGCACAGGGGCGCGACGACGGCCACGGCGGTGAGGAGCACCGCCAACTCGGGACGCTCGAGGCCTTCGAAGAGCGCGGTGGAGTCGAAGCGCTTGGCGAGCTCCTGGGGCAGCAGCGCGCGCGCGCCGGCCTGCAGCGCGCCGGCGACCAGGAAGTTCGCCGCTCCCGCCAGAAAGCCCAAGGCGATGGGGCCCGCGCCGGGCGAGCGCAGCTGGAAGAGCGAAGGCAGCCGCCAATTCGCACCCCGGGCCCATAGGACGACCGGCGCCAGGAACAGGAACAGCTCGGAGTAGAGAAGGCCGAACGGCGAGCTGATGAACTGCAGCGCCGCGGCCAAGGTGATCTGCGAGCCGAGGAAGAAGGCGTAGAGGGAGAACGCTGGCTGTCGGGCCAGCTCCAGGCGCTCCACCTCGGGAAGGGGCTCAGGGCTCACGTCGAGGATGCCATTCACGCCGCAGCGGAGAGCTCTTGAGCGGCCAGCTGCGCGAAGTGGCCCCGCATCGCGCTCGCCTTCTCCAGCTGGGCCTTGGCGCCCGCCCCGTCGCCCAGCGCCTCGAGCACCTTGGCCAGCACGTATTGCCGCTCGCCCGGATTGGGGAGCTTGGGGTCGGGCTCGGCCTCGAGCGACTCGAGGATGAGGCTCTTGGCCTCCTGGAGACGGTTCTGCTTGAGCCGGACCACCGCCAGGAAGAAGCCGAACAGGGGCTCGGTGGGGACGCTGGCAATCGAGCTCTGGATGAGCGTCTCGGCGCGGCCCAGGTCGCGCTCCAGGTACGCCAGCGCGTAGCCCGTGGTGGCGTCGACCACCGCCTTGGTCGCCGGCTTCAGAGAGCTGGTGACGACCGGGTTCAGGTTCTGAAGGGCGTGCTCGTAGTCGGCGCGGGCCAGGTGAACGAAGGCCACGTTGATGTGCGCCTTCTCGCGCTCGCGACGGATCATCGCCGAGTCGCGGATCTCGATGGCCAGCTCGAGCGCCCGCTGCAGGTTGCCGTGGCCGACGTAGTACTCGAGGATCCAGGACTGGAACGAGAGGGTCACCGGCCAATGCAGCAGGGCGACCAGCCCCACCGCGATCGCCACCACCACCCAGGGCTTGAGCCCGGCGATCAGGCCGACGGCGACTCCCGCGACCAGCAGCCCGGCGGCCACCGCCGCCGCCTCGCGATTGAAGAAGCGTCCCATGTCCACTCCGGCGAGCCCACCCGCCCCGGCTCGGCGGCAATCATCCTCGGGGAGCCGCCCCTGTCAACACTGGCCACGTCGGCGGGGCCGGCGACGGGAGGTGATTGCTCGTCACCTCTTGGGTGTCCTCCTCCCCGGGCTTGAAGACCGTGGGCCGATCGAGTCAGATCGCCCGCTCGGAGGTCGCCGCCATGCTCCTCGCCGTCGACGTGGGCAACACCAACATCACCCTCGGGGTCTACGAGGGCAGAACCCTCAAGGACCACTGGCGCGTCGAGACCAGCTCGCGCAAGACCGCCGACGAGTACGGCATCCTCATCACCCAGATGTTCGCCCGCGCGGGGATCGACTCCAAGTCCATCGACGCGGTCGCGGTCTCCTCGGTCGTCCCGCCCATGCAGTACACCGTCCGCTCGATGTCCCGCCGCTACTTCGGCTGTGACCCGCTGTTCGTCGGGCCGGGCGTGCGCACCGGGATGCCGGTCCTCAACGACACCCCCCCCGAGGTCGGCGCCGACCGGGTCGTCAACGCGGTGGGCGCGTTCGAGCGCTGGCACTGCGCGCTGATCATCGTCGACTTCGGCACCGCCACCACCTTCGACGCCGTGACCGCCAAGGGCGAGTACCTGGGCGGCTGCATCTGCCCGGGCATCGTCATCTCCATGGACGCGCTCTTCCGTTCGGCGAGCAAGCTGCCACGAGTGGAGTTCGTGCGACCGGACAAGGTGGTGGGCCGCAACACCGTGGCCAGCATGCAGGCAGGGCTGGTGTTCGGCTACGTGGGCCTGGTGGACGGCATCTGCACGAGGATGGAGAAGGAGATGGGCGGCCACCCCAAGGTCGTCGCCACGGGCGGCCTGGCTCCGCTGATCGCATCGGAGTCGAAGGCCATCACCGAGGTGGACGAGTTCCTGACCCTGGACGGATTGAGGATCATCCATGAGCGAAACCGCTGATCTCCCCGGAGCCGAGCAGCCCGAGGCCCCGCTGCTGGAGCTGGAGCTGGGGGACGTGCAAGCCGACCCCGAGCAGGCTCCAGCCCCGCCGGCGGCGTGCCCGGTGGCCGAGGAGGCCGCCGACCTGATGCCGGAGGTGCCGCCTATCTCCATCGAGCGGCTGCCTCCGAACTTCCGCAAGCACGCAGACCCCAAGTCGCCGCTGCCGCTGCGTGGCATGGCCGCCAAGGGCCTGGTGCCCTTGAGCCCCCAGGACATGTGCCTGTGCCTGGCGCTGCTCGCCCACGATCCGGACCCGGGGGTGGCCGCCGCGGCCCGCAA
>JACRCT010000835.1 GCA_016218885.1 Deltaproteobacteria bacterium
ACCAGCGAAGACGCCAGCGCCATCGACATCGGGTCCGACCGCAGCACGGGCTCGGTCAAGAACGTCACCTTCCAAGGCACCAAGAAGGGTCTGCGCAACTGCGGCAAGGTGACCGTCGCCAACCTCAAGGCCGACAAGGGGATCAAGGCCGAGGAGAAGTGCGAGTAGCCGCCTCGCCGCGCAGGGCGGCAGGCCGGCCGCGCCCACGGATGAGCGACCGCCCCGGGCCCGAACGACCTGGGGCGTCGCCTGTGGCGCTCATGCGCTGTCCACCTTGCACCCCAACGCGATCGGGGAAGAGAATCCGCGCGCTTCAGGAGAAGACCCCATGCGTCGCCTGCTCTTGCTCGCATCCATCTTGTCGCTCGCAGGTTGCGCCCACGATTCCAGCCTGGCCGCGCGCGACGCCACCGCCGCCCAGCTCGCGCGTGAGGCCGAGGACGGGCTCAAGGAGGCCGATGGGCTGCTGAAGGCCGGCACCGACCTCGACAAGGTCGCCGAGCTGCTGCAGGAGGCGCGCTCCAGGGTGGAGGACCGCGGCATGGTCTTCTACGCCGACCGCGAGAACCTCGAGGATCGCCTCTCCCAGGCCGATTCCCGCCTCGTCGCCGCGCGGGATACCAAGCTGCGCCGTGAGATCGCCGCACAGATCCCTGAGCGCAAGGAGAAGTGCGAAGCGTTGCTGGTCGAGTTCCGCTCCGCCGCCGATGCGCTGCAGGATCGCGCCACCCTCGATCGGCCCAAAGCCCAGAGCGCGCGCCAGGCGCTGGAAGCCGCGACCCGATTCCTGGACGACTCCAAGCCTCTCGGCATCGATGCCAGCTGGACGGCGTACGCCACCGGAGCACGCAAGGAGCTCGCGGGCCGCACCGTGCAAGTGACGCTCGCAGAGGCGGTCCTCTCCTTCTACGAGGGCCCGGTAGCCAAGAACGCCGAGGCCAAAGGTCTGCTCGAGCAGGGCAAGGCTTCCAAGCAGCCGGAGGAGAGGACGAGCCTCGTCATCCGCGCCCGCGACGCCTGGCAGTCCTGCGCCACGGACGCCGCGGCACTGATCGCCCAGGCGCCTGCGCTCGAGCGCGAACCCCTCAAGCTGCCGGGGACCAGGGCCACCGCGAAGTCCTTCGCCGCCGCGTGCGAGTCCCAGGCAAAGTCGGCCGAGGCCGTCCTCAACCCACCCGCCGCCAAGCCGGGCAAGGCTGCCAAGGCTACAAAGCCACCTGCAAAGAAGAGGTAGCGCGCGGACTGCGTGGGGTGGGTGGGTGGGGCGGTCCTTGGTGCCCGCGACAAGGCCCTCACCCCGGTCCCCTCTCCCATCGGTCGTTTCACTCCCGGGGAGAGGGGCGCTCGGGTCTTCGGCTTTTCATTCGAGACTTCAACCCTACGACATCTCGGCCACCCCGGATCCACTCGCCCGGCATGGCGCCGTGACCCAACCTCTCCCAGGTTCGGTCGGCGCGAAGCGTCCGACCGAACCGTCTGGGTGAGGTCGGCGGCTTCCGTCAGGAAGCCGCCGGGTGAGGGCCTTCTCTCCAAGCGCGTCTGCGCTGGCACTACGCGCCCAACATCTCTCGCTCCTCGCGAGTGTCTTACAGGCTCATCACGCGAATAGCGATCTCCAGGATCCCGCTGGTGCCTTCGCTCGCGACGGTGGCGGAGACGAGGCCCTTGAGCCTGGCCTCGAGGCAGGCGCCGAGCTTGCGATCCCCATCCGCGGTCTCGACCTTGACCACCTTGCCGGCCTTGTCGACGGTGAGCTTGAGCTTCACGGTAGTCGCTGCGGTGGCGCAGCCGCTGGCGGCCTTGAGCTGCTGGTCGATTGCCGCGACCAGGGGACGAGTCTCCGAGAGCCCGCTCGCCTTGAGATCCGCGACCATCAGGCGCAGAGCTGTCTCGCCTCCCGACTCGTCGTCGGAATCGCCCAGCGAGAGCCGACTCGCCTTGCGTTCACGCTTGGCCATCGGCTCCGCGGCCACCGGCCTTGCAGCCATCATCGGCTTGGGAGCGGGCGGCGGCGGGCCGGCGGGGGCCGCCGAGGGCGCTGCCACTGATTCCGATGCGATCTGCCCGCTGGCCCCCGGAGACCGCGTGGCAGCACCGTGACCACCCTTGATGCCCGTGGCCGCGCCTCCTGCACCTCCGCCGACCGCCAGGTTGGACACGCCCTCGGGCAGCGGCAGGGGCTGATTGACCGTCTCGGCCCTGCCGGACTTGTTGGCCACCTCGGAGTCCACCGCCACGAAGGAGGTGAAGGTGGTGAGCAGCGTGTAGCTCAGACCGAGATCGGTGATCGCGTCCTCGATCTCCTTGGCCCGGGTCATGTGCAGCTCGTCATCGAGGAAGGCCACCCACTTGCGCGCCCACAGCCAACGCAGCGGAGCGTTCTCGGCCTTCACCGCCTCCGGCTGGACCTCCACCGCGGACTGGAACCGGCCCGAGCCGGTGAAGCCGGTGACCTGGATCTTCCCCTTGGCCTCGCCGCGATATTTGCCGAACAGGACGATGGGCCGGCTGGCCAGGAGGTCGGGAACCTTCATCGGCGCCACCTCGCGCGCCTCGAAGCCGGGGAAGCTCACCTCGATCTGCGAGAGCACCGGGCTCTGGATGTAGGCCTTGAGCTTCTCGGCCTCCGCCTTGGCCTTGTCCGGCCCCTGCACCACGAACGGCTCGCCTTGTCCGGCGCGCGCCAGGCCCTCGATGAGGCCGCGGTTGACGCTGTTGCCGATGCCGAAGGCGAAGCAGTTGGCCTCGTTGAGGTGCTCGCGGACGAACTTGAAGGTCTGCGCCTCCACGCCCACGAAGCCGTCGGTGATCACCACCACGGTGCGCGAGAGCCCTGCCACCTTCTTGGGAACGGCATAGGCCGCGCGCAGGCCTCCGGCGAGCTCGGTGCCGCCGCCACCGCGCTGCCGGCGGATGAGGTCCATGCCCATCTCCACATTGCCCGCCGTGGCGGGGAGCGAGCCCTCGGGGCTCATCACGTAGTTCGCGCCGGAGAAGAGGGCGACGTTGAACAGGTCGGTGGGCCGCAGCTGGCCGAGGAGGTTGCGGGCGAGCTCCTTGGCGGTGTCGAGCGGGTAGCCGTGCATCGAGCCGGAGACGTCCACGACAAAGATGTACTCGCGCGGGGGGATCTGGGCGAGCGTGGGCCGCTGCGGCGGCTCCATCATCATCAGGAAGAAGCTCTCCTTCTCCCCCTTCCACAGGAGCAGCCCGCTCTCGATCTTGTCGCCGGCGAGCCGGTAGCGGAGCACGAAGTCCTTGGTGCCACCCCCCGACTCCTGCAGGCGCACGTCGGCGCTGGCCTTGGAGAGGTAGTTGACCACGACCTTGTGCGAGGGGGAGACCAGCTCCTTGAGCGGGATGCCAGTCTCGACGTGCACGCTGATGTCGAAGCGATAGGGCTCCTTCTGCCCCTCCTGCAGATAGGGATTGCCGATCCACTTGTCCTTCTGCGGATCGGCGCCGCCGCCGTAGCGCGGGCCCACCACCGTCGGATAGACGAACTCGTAGGTGGCGTCCTCGGGAACCAGCAGCTCGGAGTAGTCGAGCTCGACCTCGATGCGGTCCTTGGGCATCACGTTGGCGACGCTCATGGTGAAGACGTTGGGCCGCTCCTGCTCGAGGAGCGAGGCGCGCTTGCCCTCGGCCTTGGCCTGCTCGTACTGGGCGCGGGCCTCGGCCTTCCTCTCGATCTTCGCCTCGACGGTGCGCTGGCCGATCTTCATGCGCATGCCGTGCACCGCGGCGCGCGTGGAGGCGGGGAAGACGTAGACCGCCTCGATGGCCTTGGTGCCGCTGTTCTCGAAGACCTGGCGGACCTTCACCTTGGCGATGACCCCGGCGATCTGCACCTGGGCGCTGGTCTCCTTGAGAGGCAGGCGCTCGGTCTCGGGATCGCCGCCAGCGACGAAAAAGTAGGGCGAGAGCGTCTTGTCCTCGCCAGGCATGGCGCTGCCGCGCGGGTCGCGCCACTGGACATAGCCCGTGCCTGCCTTCTCGCCCGAGCGCTGGAGGACTTCGGTGGGGCTGAGCTCCGCAGCGGAGGAGGGAGCAGCCAGCGCGGCTATGGTGAAAGCGGCCAGGGCGAGTCGGGACATGAAGGGCTCCTTGAGGCGAACGACAGTGGGCCTATCAACGCATCGAGGCCAGCCGTGGTCTATCGAGCCGGAGCGCCCGACGGATCATCTCGTTGTTTCGCGCACTTGCACCCTGTCGCATCGGGCCCCCTAGTGCTCGGCTGGCAATTGCTGGTTCTGAAGACACAAGATGGAGGCCCGCCCCACTCCAGGAGGGAACCATGAAAGCTCCAGTCGTCTCTATGGGCCTGGCAGCGTGCCTCGTCCTGGGCCCGCCGCCCGCGAGCGCACAGTCCCCCAAGACCGAGATGAAGGAGAAGGCGACGAAGGTCGAGGCACCGCCGCCGCAGGAGCACTCGTACCTGGCGGCGGGCAAGCGGGACCCCTTCAAGAACGAGCAGGAGGTCGTCCTCACTCCGCCCCCGCCCGGCTGCAACACGCTGTGCGACTACGAAGTGGACCAGCTCCGAGTCGCAGCGCTCGTTTCCGGGCTCTCGGTCCCGCTCGCGGGCCTGGAGGCTCCCAACGGCAAGGTCTACATCGTGGACAAGGGCACGCGGCTCGGCAAGCGCGGAGGCCGTGTCGTCGAGGTCAGCGGCGGCAAGATCGTGGTCGAGGAGCCTTGCGCCAAGGACAGCACGAAGAAGTGCCGCTCCGAGATTGCCATCGCCAAGGAGGCCAAGCCACATCAGGACGAAGATCTCACCCGTCGAGCCAAGTGACGGAGCCTCGCTGTCGTTAGGCCAGGTGGATTCTTCGTTGGCCAAAGGCAGCGAATCCGGGGGCCAGCCGGCGCCAGCCGCCTTCGCGCAACCAGCCCGGGGCTTCAGCCCCGGGGCGGGCAGCGAATGGGAAGGAGGCCGGTCAGGGCTGCACGCCCATGGCCCCCGCGATCCCCTCCATCCCCGAGAGGAACGGGGTCAGGCCGAGATCGGTGACGGTGCCATCGGGCTGAAACTGGACCTGGCGGATCCCCTCGAGCTCGGAGACGAGCACCCGGCCGCGCAGAGTGCCGCGATCCATCACCACTGCCTGGTAAGGCAGCTGCGGACGCCGGCCCACGTAGCTGAGTGCACCGACGATCGAGAAAGGCGCGTTGGCATTGCTGGGATCGAGGTCGAGCACCTTGATGTGATTGCCCTCGCCTTCGACCACCAATGCGGCATTGCCGTAGGGTGAAGGCACGACCTGCACCGGATCGGTGAAGGGCGACAGGGTCTGCACCCTGCGGAGCGCCTGCGCCTGCAGCTCGACCACCGCCACGCGGATGCCAGTCCCCGAGTAGGCGTTGTTGTCGGCGATGAGCGCCCAGCGTCCGTCAGGGGTCACCCGGCCATCGGGCACGATCGCGTCGTCGTCGGCGAACGCATTGACGCTCGCCACGAGTGTCGGGGGTGCTCCCCAGCTCAACAGGTGCGCGTTGGTGTCGGCAGGCGAGTTGAGCGCTTCGGGCGCGAAGAGGAACACCTGCCCGGGCCTGGCGGCTATGAGGTTGAGCGCGTAGGAGTTCTTGGAGGAGAAGACCTTCCCCTCGGAGTGCGGCGTCCCGTCACAGCCCAAGCGCACCGAGAAGACTCCCCCGCCGTTCTCGGGCCAGTTCTGATCCACCACGTAGAACCGCTCTCCCGAGGGGTCCATCACGATCTTGCTCGCGTAGAAGCCGTCCTTGTACTTGGGATTGATCACCACCGGGGCGCCGCTCGCGTCGAATTTGAAGATGCCGACCGAGCCGTCCTCGGTCGACGCCACCAAGCCAATCTCACCGTCGGGCGTGAAGACGACCTCGCCGAAATTCGCCCGGG
>JACRCT010000068.1 GCA_016218885.1 Deltaproteobacteria bacterium
GCGCTCGCGGTCGGGGCAGTGCTTCCGTCGGCCCGCGCCACCGCCTGCCAGCCGCTGCCGGCCAGGTATCGCCGGGCCCAGACCGCGTACCCGCCGTAGGGTGGGGGGGCTTGGAGAAAGACGGCCCAGCCGTTGCCGGCATCGTCGATCACCACCTTCCCGGCGCTCACGGAGTTGGTGAGGGTCAACAGGTTGACCGGAGCCTCCCATGAGGTCGTACTCGCATCCCAACGGGAAACCCAGAAAGAGCTCGTGGTGGACGGCTCCAACCAATGGACGAAGGCGTCGCCCATCGCGTTGACCACCACGTGCGGCGAGAGCACCTGCGGCTTGGCGTTGGCGAGGTTCACCGGCGCGCTCCAGCCGCTGGTGATCGAGTAGCGCGCCACCTTGATGTAGTAGTTCGGATTGACGTACTCGCGCCAGGCGACAACCGCATCCCCTAGCCCGTCAATCGCCACGTCGCCATCGAACGGCGTACCCGTCCCGTCGCTGATCATGGCTGGCGCGTCGCAGGACGAGTAGGTCGGAGGCATGCTGGCATCAGGTCCCGCGCCTGGACCGGCATCGGGGCCCGCAACCGCAGCGGCATCGGGGCCGGCAACCGCAGCGGCATCGAGACCGGCAACAGCAGCGGCATCGGGACCGGCAACAGCAGCGGCATCGGGACCGGCAACAGCAGCGGCATCGGGGCCGGCAACGGCAGCGGCATCGGGGCCGGCAACGGCACTGGCATCAAGACCCGCATCCGCACCAGCGCCGGCTCCCGCGTCCGGTCCGGCGGGGATACCCCCGTCAGCGCTGCGCAACACGCAGCGCTCGCTGTCGCAAACCCCCGCTCCCCCTGCCAGCGAACAGGCACTGCCGTCGGCGCGCCCGAGGCAGATGTTGGTGGAGTTGGTCGGATTCCGGCTCCCTCTCGTCGGCGTGAACTGGGCCAGCACCGGTCCGCCCCCTGGAGGCGGGATGATGTAGACGCGGTAACGGGTGCCGCCCCGGGGCCGGAACTGAAGGGTGGTGCTGCCGCGCGAATCGGTGCGCGCCACCTGTTGGCCGTGGTCGTCGACCACCGCCACCTGCGCCCCCTCGGTCAGCTGCCCAATCTGCAGGACGACGAAGCTGTCTTCGTCGAAGTCCGTCGGGCAGCTGGGAAGCAGGCAGGGGTTGAGCGGGACGAAGATCGGCGCGTCGACGCTACCGCTGGAGTTGACCTCCACTACCCCGCCGCCCGGGCCAAGCAGCCCGGTGGCCTGGGCCATCCCGTGAGGCGACGGATCGCAGGAGTCGGGGATCCCGTCCTTGTCGGCGTCGGGGAACAGCTTCTCGGCCGGGATTCCCTTGCTCGGGTCACCCGAGGTCCAGCCCGCGTACTCGTCGTAGTTGTTGGGGCAGGGATCGCAGGCGTCCCCAATGCTGTCGTGATCGGCATCGGCCTTGTTCGGGTTGGGATCGAACGGGCAGTTGTCGTAGTGGTCGTCGACGCCGTCGTGATCGTAGTCCTTGGTGCAGGCGTCCCCGATGCCGTCGTGGTTACCGTCCTTCTGGTCCGGGTTGGCGACGGAGGGACAGTTGTCGCCTCCGCCGACCCCGTCCTCGTCCTGATCCCAGTAGCAGGCCGCGCCCTCGCCGTACTTGACCACGTTCTTGGGATCGAAGGTGCGCGGGCACAGGTCGATGTCGTTGGGTACCGAGTCGCCGTCCCAATCGGTGTCGCAGGCGTCGCCCAGGTCATCCTTGTCGAGGTTGGCCTGGCTGGGGTTGAGCGTGTCGGGGCAGTTGTCCGTGGAGTCGGGCACGCCGTCGCCGTCGCGATCGGAGCTGGCGCTGTGGCACGCCTGCTGGATCGCGCTGCCACCGCCAGGCAGCCCGACCTCCTCGAAGGCGTCGACGAGGGCGCAGACCTGGGCGATCATGTCGCCGCCCCAAGCCGGCACGGTGAAGCCGGCCGCCAGCGCCGAGCCCCGCAACTGGCTGTAGGTCGCCGCGTCGGGCAGAAGCAGCATGGTCGCGAAGCCGATCTTGGCGACCTGCTTGCGAGCCCGCTCCTCGGTCATCCCCTGGGCGATGAAGCGCTCGACCACGCTGCACCAGGCACGGTTGCCAATGCCGCTGTTGATGTGCACCCCGCCGTGGTCGACATCTTCGGACATGTGCTTGTAGTCCTGGTAGTGCTCGGGTTGGTGGTAGAGGGCCGGCCGGCACATGTGGCGCGACGCCCCTTTACCCGAGTCCTCGCCGTGGACTCCCGGAGGCAGATCGCCTTCCACCAGGGCGCCGAACAGGTCGGCGAAGCTCTCGTTGATCGCTCCGGGCTGGTTCTCGTATTCGAGATCGGAGGTGCTGCGGATGACGGAGTGGGTGAACTCGTGCCCGACGATGTCGAGGACCTGGGAGCCCGCCGAGAACTGGAAGTCGTTTCCGTTGCTGTTGGCGTAGTAATCCGCCTTGGCCATCAGGTCGACGTACATCGACGAGTCGGCGTTGTCATAGGAGACCCAGTTGAGATTCGACTTGTACCAGACGTAGGTGAGCGCGAAGTTGTGGAGCAACTGGTAGACCCCGTTGCCGCAGGTCCCCGCGCTCTTGCAGGTCGCCGAAGTCCAGGTCTCGTGCGTGTAGTAGTCGTCGTCGACCTCCACGTCGAGGTTGTCAAAGACATTGGTGCGGGTGGCGAGCCTCTCGCCCGTCTTGGCGTCGACGAACACCTGCTGGCGGCCTATCGCCAGCCGCCAAGCGAGCTTGGGCTGGCTGTCTTTCTGGGGGTCCGAAAGCGCCGAGTCCAGGATCACCAACTCGGGGGCGGCCCACTCGGTGGCGGTCGGATCTGAAAGTGTCGGGCGAACCAGGTCGAGCGCGTACTGGCCCGTGATGGCCGGCTGGACGTCCAGCTCGAGGCTCGGCGCGCTGACCCGCGAGAGGATTCCCCTCACCTCGGCGCCCTGCATCAACACCGACACACCGGCGCCCTCGACACGCAGGCCTTTGAAGCGCTGATAGAAGACCACCCGCTCCGCGGTCGCGCTCTCGTCGAGGGGGAAGAGCGCCGAGCGGCGGACGTTCAGCTCGGAGCGGTCGTCCAGCCCGAGCAAGAGTCGATGAGCATCGACGAAGCTCTTGGCGCGCTCCACGCGATCGGCGCCTTCGACGGTCCAACGGCCGACCGCGGCCACCAACCCGCCCGGCTCGAGTTGCAGGAAGGTCGGGTCCGCGGAGGTCGCATTGAGTTCGGCGAGCGGGGCCTGAAGGGGATCGACCATCGCCCCGGCGTCGGCGGACTCTTCGCTCGGAGATTCACCGCAGGAACACCCGACTTGGAAGAGCGCCGAGGCTGTCAGAAGGACGGTCAGAAGAGTGCGCATGTTGTGTCTAGGTTCCAGGGCTTGCGTGAGTGGAGTGAACGAAGCTCGAAGCTGAGGCGCGGCGCCAATGGAACGAGAAGCAGCCTTCTGCGCCAGCGGTTGCGCCAGATCCTCCACACCCGGCGCAGATCGCCGAGTCCGGAAGCCTCGTCTGGCGGATTTCCGGGGTTGTAGCGGGCAGCGAGGCTACACGCCTCCTAATCGCCGGGGCAAGTTCGCTCGGGGTCGGTGTAGAGGGGTCGGCCTGGGTCGGTCTGAGGGCGTGAGGCCGACTATGGTGAGTCGGGGTACTGCTTGTCGCCGGGCTTGCGACCAGTCACAGCGACTGGTCGCGGGAGTCCCACCAGGGGGATCGGCCTCCCGGTCCTGTTCCCCACGCCGGCACCGGCGTCGCTTACCGCGCCGGGTTGTCGTCTTGACCGGGCGGAGGGCGCGCGATATTCGGCGCCAAGACCTTCGCGGGGCCCGCCATGACCTACACCGCTACGCAGCTCGCCGCCTCGTTGGCTCTCGGCACGATGCTGGCCATGCCCGGCCGCGCCGGCGCTCTCACCCAACCCAACGGCCAGACGATCCCCTCGGCGCTCGGCTGTGAAGCTGGTCAGCCAAGCGGCCTCGCCACCGTCTTCGCCTGCACTTGCCTGGAGCCCGGCACCTGCAACCTCGGCGCTCCCTGCCCGACCGCCACCTCTTGCGATGACGGGGAGCATGGAACATGCGAGACGACCCTGTGGCACGAATTCAACGACAACATCTGCCTCCCCTCGAACCTGAGCGGCCTGGACCCGGTGGCCGCAGCGGGCCTGGTCCCCGAGACGTTCTGGCCCAGCGGCCCGCTCACCTTCACCCTGCTGACCCGGGGCACCGCGCTCTTCAAGGATGTGTTCGGCTGGTACAACGCGACGTCCTCACCGCCGGCCGCGACGGACCTGCACGTGATGCTCGACTGCAACGCCGCGGCGGGGGCCACCGTCACGCTCGACCTGTGCAGCGACCCGGCGTACCTGGGCGGTCCCGTCGGGTTCTTCCTGATCACGCCGCAGTCGCACGCTTCGACCAGCTGCGCCTCCGGCGACTGCTGCGCCGCGGTCGCGCGGCTGGAGACGGGCACCGGGTACGCCTACTACTCCGAGAGCGCCCACGACCCTGACTTCGTCGGCGAGAGCTCCTTCATCCACCTGCTGCTCTACCCGAGCCACATCTTCGACCACCGCACCTACTTCGCCTGGGAGGATCAGTACGCCTCCGGCGGCACCGGCACGTTCACGCAGATGGTCGTAGCCGTCGATGGCCTGCAGGCGGACAGCACGGGCGTCTGCACCGCGGGACCGGATGCCGGCGCGCCGGATGCTGAGACGCCCGATGCGGCGCCGGCTGGAGTCGATGCGGCGACCCTTCCCGACGCCGCGAGCCAGCCCGACGGCGGCGATGTCCCGCAGGACGCGGCCTCGGGGCCCGACGCGACGCTCGCGCCTGTCGATGCCTCCAGCCCGAGGTCCGATGCCTCGATCGCGGTGGAGGTCGGGCCCGATGGGGGCCACGTCACGGCGGAGCCGGCGGGGTGCTCGTGCGGCTCGGTGGCGGGGCCGGCGTCCTTCGCGCTGCTGGGCCTCGTTGCGCTCGCTGCTGCGGCCGCCAGGCGCTGGATGCGGGCCGGCTCCCGGTGACGGGGCCAGGTTCCGATTTCGAAAACTCACTGAGCGCCAGGGAGTGAGCGAGCGCTCGCGCCCGGCCTTTGCAGCCGCGCACCTGGACTGCCGCTAGACCGCTATGCCACCCTCGACGGCCCAAACGCAGGAGCGGCTCATGAATCGTCGAGCGTGGCACCTCATCCTTCTTGGCGTTGGGACC
>JACRCT010000842.1 GCA_016218885.1 Deltaproteobacteria bacterium
CCCCCAACCCCGCCACCGCGGCGGTGATGAGCAGGAACAGGGTGAGGGTGCGCGTGCTCGACTCCTGGGCGCTGGCTATCTCGGTGAGGTTGCGGGTCTGGAAGTCGTCCTCCATCCCGGGCGGGATGCGGTGGCGGTCGCGCAAGAGCTCGCTGATCTCCTTTTCGGCGCGCCCGGTGGCCTCGGGGGAGATGGCCCCCACCTGGATCGCCCCGTTGACGAACTTGCCCAGCCCGCCCTGGACCTTGGCGAGGAAGGTGCTCGCGGGTACCAGCGCCACGTCGTCGTAGTCCTGCCCCATGGGCGACTGCCCCTTCTTCTGAAGCACCCCGATGACCTGGAAGGGCACGTTCTTGATGCGCACCATCTGCCCCACCGGGTCGGCCCCGGCGCCGAAGAGCTTGTCCACCACCGTGACGCCCAGCAGCGCCACCTTGTTGCCGGCCTCCACGTCGCTCTCGCTGAAGCGCTCGCCCTGCGCGACCTGCCAGTTGCGGATGTCGAGGTAGTCGGGGGTCGTGCCCTGCACGCTGGTGGTCCAGTTCTGGTCCTCGGAGAGGATCTGCGTGCCGGCGCGCAGGACCGGCGCCGCGTAGCGCACCGAAGGGACCTCGGTCTGGATGGCCTTGAGGTCGTCCCAGGTGAGGGTGGGCATGGAGCCGAACCCCCCGCGCGCGCCCCCGGAGGAGGCCGAGCCGCTCATCACCACCAGCACGTTGCTGCCCATGGAGGCGAAGGCGTTCGCGACCTGGGCCTTGGCCCCCGCCCCGATGGCCACCACGGCGATGACCGCCCCCACGCCAATGATGATGCCCAGCGTGGTGAGGAAGGAGCGGGTCTTGTTGCGCAGGAGCGCCCGCGCGGCGATGCGGAAGACCTCGAGCCAGCTCACGGTCGCACCTCCGGGCCGGGGGCGGTCGGGGGCGTCGCGCCCGCCATCGCGGTCCGCGCGTCGCGCGGGGTCTGCCGCTCGTCGGAGACGATGCGGCCGTCGCGCACGTGCACCACCCGCGCGGCGTAGGCGGCCACGTCGGCCTCATGGGTGACCAGGGTCACCGTGATTCCCGCGCGGTTGAGCTCCTGGAACAGGGCCATGATCTCCACGCTGGTCTTGGAGTCGAGGTTGCCGGTGGGCTCGTCGGCCATGAGGATGCGCGGGTTGGACACCAGCGCCCGAGCTACCGCCACCCGCTGCTGCTGCCCGCCGGAGAGCTGGTTGGGGTGGTGGTCCATCCGCTCGCCCAGGCCCACCCGGGCGAGGGCGGCCTCGGCAAGGCGCACGCGCTCCCGCCGCGGGACGCCGGCGTAGAGCAGCGGCAGCTCCACGTTCTCCAGGGCGCTGGTGCGCGAGAGCAGGTTGAAGCTCTGGAAGACGAAGCCGATGGTGCGGTTGCGGGTGACGGCCAGGGCGTCGCGGCTCAGGCGCGAGACGTCCTGGCCGTCGAGCAGGTAGGTGCCGGAGGTCGGGCGATCCAGGCAGCCGAGCACGTTCATGAGCGTGCTCTTGCCGGAGCCGGAGGCGCCCATGATGGCCAAGAGCTCTCCGGGCTCGACCGAGAGGCTCACCCCGTCCAGGGCGCGCACCTCCATGTCGCCCATGCGGTAGACCTTGGTGACGTCGCGGATGTCGATGAGGGCCATGGTCGTTTCTCCTCAGGCTCCAGGCTCCAACGCGAGGGCCTTTCCTGGAGCCTGGGGTCTGACTACATGCCCATCCGCCGCGCGCCGCGGACCTGAGGTGGGCCGCCGAAGGGCGAGCCGCCGGTCTTGGGCGCCTCGCTCGACTCGCTGACCGCCTCGATGACCACCAGGTCGCCTTCGCGCAGCCGTCCTCCGGCGACCTCGGTGTAGGTCCCGTCGGTCAAGCCGGCGGTGACGGACACCTGCTCCAGGGCGCCCTCTCGCAATGCCCACACCTGCTTCTCGGCGGGATTGCCTGCTGCTCCAGCGCTCCGCGAGCGGCGCTCCGCCTTGGCGCCGGCAGGGCTGGCCGCCGCTGCGGCTCCCTCGGGGACCGTGGGCAGCAGGTCGGCGGAGGGGCGGAAGCGCAGGGCCTGGTTGGGCACCCGCAGCACGTCGTCGGTCTGCGCCCAGATCACCGTGACGTTGGCGGTCATGCCTGGCTTGAGCTTGAGGTCGGGGTTCTCGACGTCGATCACCGCGTCGTAGGTGACGACGTTCTGCACGTTGATGGGCGAGTTGCGGATCTGCCGGATGGTCCCGGTGAAGGGCACCTGCGGGTAGGCGTCGACGAGGAAGGTGGCGACCATCTCCGGCTTGAGCTTGCCGATGTCGGCCTCGGCGACGTTGGTGTGCACCTGCATGCGGGCCAGGTCCTCGGCGATGGTGAAGAGGGTGGGGGCCTGCAGCGAGGCGGCTACGGTCTGGCCGACGTCCACGTTGCGCGAGATCACCACCCCGTCGATGGGCGAGACGATGGTGGTGTAGGCGAGGTTGACCTTGGCCTGGCTGAGGGAGGCCTTGGCCTGCTCGACCGACCCCTGGGAGGCCTGCACTCCAGCGTGGGCCGCTTCGGCGTTGGCCAGGGCGGTGTCCAGCTCTGCCTGGGCGATGAGCTGGCGTCCGGCCAGGGCCTTCTGACGCTCGAGCTGGCGATCAGCCTCCGCCGCCTGGGCCCTGGAACGGGCGAGGTTGCCCTCGGCGGCCAGCAGATTGGCCTTGCTCTGAGCGACGGAGGCCTCGAAGAGCTGGGAATCGATGCGGGCGATGACCTGGCCCTTCTTGACCGGGGAGTTGAAGTCCGCGTGCAGCTCGGCGATGCGCCCCGAGACCTGGCTGCCGACCTGTACCGTGACCAGCGCCGAGAGGGTGCCGGTGGCAGTGACCTTGGCCGCGATGGGGCCACGCCCCAGCGCCACCGTCCTGACCCGCTCGCCGAGCGGCGCCGGGCCCTTGAAGTAGCGCTGATGGACCCAGAGGCCGGCTCCGCCGAGTGCGGCGAGAGCGAGTACCCAGCCGAGGCTCTTCCACAGTCGTCGCATGGCGTCCTCGCGTTCCCTCCGTTGGCATCGCGGAAGGAACCCTAGTGGCAGCAAGGGGTTACACCCTTCGGTTCGGCGGGACAACGCCGTTCACACTCCGCAATGCCGCAGCAACGAAGGGACGCGTGGCGCTCCAGGACGACAGCCGGCAGCGCGGACTGGCGGACGAGCGAGTTCCCGCC
>JACRCT010000843.1 GCA_016218885.1 Deltaproteobacteria bacterium
CGAGGAGGCCCTGGGCCGCGCCCGCTTCGACGACGCGCAGCAGAGCGAGGAGGCGCTGGTGCTGGTCCAGGCGATCGTGCGCGATGCCGACCGGCTCGCGGAGATCACCGAGCAGTACCTGAGCTTCGCGCGCTTCCCCAAGCCGGTGCTCGCCCCCGAGGACCCCAACGTCCTGCTGGCCTCGCTGCTCGACTTCCTCGAGGAGGAGCACCACCGGGCCGGAGTGACCCTGGAGCGCGCCCTCGCCCCCGGGTGCCCCGCCGTCACCTGCGACCAGGGGCAGATCCGCCAGGCCCTGATGAACCTGTTGCGCAACAGCCGCGAGGCGCTGGTCCACGGCGGCACCATCCGGGTCGAGACGCGGCCCCTGGTGACGCAGGTGGAGGTCGTCGTCAGCGACACCGGCCCGGGCATCCCTCCCGAGGAGCTGCAGAGGATCTTCGATCCCTTCTTCTCCACCAAGGAGCGGGGCACCGGGCTGGGGCTGGCGCTGACCCAGCAGATCATCCACGAGCACGGCGGCGAGATCCGCTGCGAGAGCGAGCTGGGCAAGGGGACCCGCTTCATCCTGCGGCTGCGGCGCGCGAGCCCCCCGCTGCCCCTCCCCGCCCCCACGTCTTCTTAGGTCCCCTGGTCATGGATTTCTGCACAGGACGGCAAAGATCGCAGGCTACAGACCTCAGACTCCAGGTACTGCCTGACCTGAAGCCTGGAGTCTGGGGCTTGCAGCCTCCGCCGACACCCTTGTTGGTTCCGGCTTGGCCGGGATAGGTAGGCGCCGCCTTGTACACCCGATACAGAGACGTCCTCGACAACGGCCTGCGCGTGGTGACCCTGGAGGTCCCCCACCTCCACACCGCGCTCCTCGCGGCCTACGTGCGCTGCGGGTCGCGCCACGAGACCGCCCGCTCCAACGGCGTGTCGCACTTCCTGGAGCACATGTTCTTCCGCGGCAGCGAGCGCTTCCCCGACACGCGGGTCATGAACGGGCTGATCGAGGAGGCCGGCGGCGACCTGAACGGCTACACCATGCGCGACCAGGGGCTGTACTTCACGCCCTTGCACCCCAAAGAGCTGCCGGTGGGCTTCGAGGTGATGGGGGACATGCTCGGCGCGCCCCTGCTCAAGCAGATGGAGGTGGAGCGGGAGGTCATCCTCGAGGAGATGATGGACGAGGTGGACGCTGCCGGCCGGGACGTGGACCTGGGCAACCTCTCCAAGCGGCTGGTCTTCGGGCGCCACCCGCTCTCCTACAAGATCGCGGGGACGCCCCGGACGGTGCGCGCACTGAAGGAGGCGGATCTGCGCGAGCACCACCTTCGCTACTACGTGGCCTCGAACATGGTGCTCACCGTCGCCGGACCGGTGGAGCGCCGACGCGTCCTGGACCTGGCTGACAAGGCCTTCGGGCGCTTGCCGCGAGGGCGGCCCGTGCAGGAGGAGCCGCCGTCGCCGGCGACGCGCGGCCCCAAGGTGCTGTTCGTGCCCGACGTGGAGAGCCAGACCGAGCTGATGGTCTGCTTCCCGTGCCCGCCCGAGGATCACCCCGACTTCCTGGCGCTGACCCTGATGCGGGCCGTGCTCGACGACGGGCTGACCAGCTGGCTGCCGCTGAACATCGTCGAGCGGCGCGGGCTCGCCTACTCGGTGCACGCGGCCATCGACGCCTTCAGCGACGCCGCGGTCTTCGAGCTCGAAGCCGCTTGCAGCCCTGGCAAGGTGATCCCCGTGTTCGAGGAGATGGTGCGGCTCCTGGGCCAGCTGCGGGCCACGCCCCTGGCGGCGGAGGACCTGGCCCGGGTGAAGCGCCGGCACCGCATGGGCCTCGACTTCATGCTCGACGACCTGAACGCGCTCGCCGGGTGGTATGGCGGCGGCGAGCTCTTCCGGATGCCCGAGACCTTCGAGCAGAAGGTCCAGCGCCTGGAGTCGGTCACCGCCGAGCAGATCCAGCAGGTGGCCGAGCGGACCTTCTCCCGCAGGAACCTGCACGTGTTGGCGGTGGGGCGCGCCGCGGGCAGGGCCGCGCAGCGACTGGAGCGCGCCGCGCGGGAAGCGGAGCTGTGAGCCCGCGCGGCGGACGGCGGCCTCGCACACAAGATCGGCCACGCTGCGCTACCGTTCAGCCCGAGCGTGGGCCCGCGAAGCGGGCCGGAGTCGAGGACCACCCCTGCGTCAGCTGGCCGACCTTGTGAACGAGGCCCGTACGGCTACCGCTTGCCGCCCTTGATGATCTCGATCGCCGGCTCCCTCTTGCCCGGCCGGTGGGTCGAGTCGCGGACCTTCCGTTCGAGCTGCGCCTTGAGCGAGATCAGGCGCGGGTTTCCAGGGTCCTTGAGCAGGCCTTCCTCGACGAGCTTGAGGCCGCGCTGCAGGTTGATCCCCGTGTCGGCATAGAGGTCGGCGAGCTCGGTCTCCTCCTCGGTGGTGGCGTCGCCGAGGAGCTCCAGCCTCTCCAGGGCGCTGATGGCGTCGGCCTTCTGGCCCTGCTTGAGGTAGAGCCGCCACAGGCGGGAGAGCGCCTCGGTCTGATCGGGATCGGCTTCGATGGCCTCGCGATAGGCGTTCACGGCGCGGACCGGGTCATCCTCGGCCTGGCTCTCGATGGCCCGCGCCCGCACGTAGAGCGCGCGGCCGTGCCTGGGCTGCTTGGCGATGACGCCCTCGGCGACCTCACGAGCCCCAGGGATGTCGTTGGCCAGGAGCCGGACCTCGGCGAGGGAGGCCTGGGCGTTCATGTCGGTGGGGCGCGCGCCGACGATCTCCGACATCAGCTGCGCCGCCTCCTCCACCTGTCCCGCAGAGGCGAGGGCACGAGCGCGGGCGAGGCCGATCTCGGTGTCGTCAGGGGCCGCTTCGGCCGCGAGCTGAAACTCGCGCAGAGCTTCCTCTATCTTCCCGCGAGAGAAGAAGTAGCGGGCCCGCACCGCACGCAGGCGCGCGGCATGGGGATGGTTCTCGACCGCGGAGTCGAGCAGCTGGACCGCCGCCTCCTCCTGGCGCCGGGCGATGAGGATCTCGGCGATGACCGCCAGGACGTCCGGGTCGGCAGGCGAGGCGGCCTCGGCCCTGCGGGCCACGACGTGGGCCTCGTCCGCCTGGCCTGAGCGCAGCAGCGCGGTGGCCTGCATGCGCAGCAGGACGGGGTCGGCATCGCCGCCGGCGGCCTCGATGACCCTCTTCAGATGCTCGGCCGCCGGGCCTGGCTGGCCGGAGCGCAGATAGAGCTCGGCGAGCTCGCGGCGCGGCCCGGAGTCGTCGGGCGAAAGCTCCGCGGCCCGCTTGAGTGCCAGGACGGCCTGGGTGAGCAGCCCTCGCCTCTCGTAGACCGTGCCCAGGGTGCGCTGAGGCTCGTGATCGATCGGGCTGAAGGAAGCCGCCTTCTCCTGCGCCTGCTGGGCTTGCAGCAGATCGCCCTTGGCCAGAAGCTTGCGCCCCTTGAGGAGCCAGGTCCGCGCCTGCTCCTCCCGCGCGGGCTCCTCCTGCAGCAGGGAGGAGAGCTTCTGGCAGCCCGAGAGCACCAGCATCAATGCCAAGGCGGTGGTCGTACGCACCGAGAGACCGTATCCCCCGCTGCGAAAGCGGGTCAAGGAAGGCGCGCCAGGAAACCGGAGCACCTTCAAGGACTTCCCCTCCCTGCCTCGAGCCCGTCCGGAGCAGGTCACTCGATGCGCTCGAGCACCATCGGCCCCGGCGCGGGGGGCTCGTCGCTGATGCGATAGGCGGCCTGGACCCGCCGCTCGATCTCATCGCCGTTGGTCTGCGCGTTGATGTGCATCAGGGCCAGCGGCTCACCCTACTGGACCCGCTCGCCCACCTTGCGCTCCAAGATGAAGCCCACCGCGGGGTCGATGAGGGAGTCGACCTTCTCGCGGCCGGCGCCGAGCGCGACCGCCGCCAGCCCCATGGCCTCGGTCTCGATGCCCGCGACGTATCCCTCGGTCAGGCTGAGGATGGGCCGCACGTTCCTGGCCTTGGGGAGGACCGACTCGTCCTCGACGAAGCGCGGGTCGCCCCCCTGGGCCCGGGCGATCTCCGCGAGCTTCTTGAGCGCTGAGCCGTCGGCGACGCACCTCTCCAGGCGGGCCCGCGCTTCGGCCCGCCCCGGAGCCACCTTGGCCAGCACCAGCATCTCGGCGGTCAGGGCCATGGTGCACTCGGTCAGGTCCGCCGGCGCCTTGCCCTTGAGGATGGCCACCGCCTCCTGCACCTCCAAGGCGTTGCCGATGGCGCGGCCCAGCGGCTGCTCCATGTCGGTCAACAGGGCCACCACCTTCTTGCCCATCTCCCGGCCGATCCCCACCATGGTGCGCGCCAGCGTGCGCGCGTCCTCGCGGGTCTTCATGAAGGCCCCCGAGCCCACCTTGACGTCCAGCACCAGGGCATCGATGCCCTCGGCCAGCTTCTTGGACATGATCGAGCTGGCGATGAGGGGGATGCAGTCCACCGTCGCGGTCACGTCGCGCAGGGCATAGAGCTTCTTGTCGGTGGGGGCGAGCGTCGCGGTCTGCCCGATGAGGCAAGCCCCGACCCCGGCGATCAGCTCGCGATAGACGGGAATGCCCAGGTCGACGCGGAACCCGGGGATCGACTCCAGCTTGTCGAGCGTGCCGCCGGTGTGCCCCAGGCCCCTGCCGCTGATCATGGGCACCTTCACCCCGCAGGCCGCGGCCATGGGCGCCAACGCCAGCGAGACCTTGTCTCCCACGCCACCGGTCGAGTGCTTGTCCACCTTCACGCCAGGGATGTCGGAGAGGTCCAGCACCTCGCCCGAGCGGAGCATGGCGCCCGTCCAGGCGGCAAGCTCGGGAGCGCTCAGGCCCTTGAAGAAGACCGCCATCGTCAACGCGGCCATCTGGTAGTCGGGGATCTCACCGCGGGTGTAGCCGCCGAGGAAAGAGGTGATCTCCTGGGCCGACAGGGCCTGTCCGTCGCGCTTCTTCTTGATGATCTCGTAGGGTCGCATGGCGCCTCGGGCTTGGGACCGCGGTCGCGGAGCCGAAGCGTTTCTACCCCACCTCGACGCCGACCGCCAAGTTGCCTCGAAGGCGAAGACCAGTATGATTTCCAGCAGATATGAGCACCTACTGCCCGTCCTGCGGAATGAATCAGCCGACCGATGAGCGCGTGGCCGGCAATCGGCGGCAGTGGGTCTGCGTCACCTGCGGGCTGATGCTCAAGGAGGAGGCCGGCCCCGAGCAGGTCCTGGGGCGCGTCCCGGTCCAGCGCATCTCCGCGGCCGAGCTCGCCTCCGCCCGCGCCGCGTCCGAGCGCGCGGCGGCGGAGAAGGCTGCGGCGGAGAAGGCGGCCCGCGCCGCAGCCCAGGCGCGCGCCGCGGCTCCGAGGCACAGGGGCAATCCCGAGCCGCAGGCCATCGAGCTCGACGAGATGCCCGCCGGTGAGTTCGTGGTGGAGATGTCGGGATTCGAGAAGGTCGTCGCCCCCCTGCCGACCTCAGGGCACGACCCGGACGAGGGCGCCGAGCTCGAGCTGGCGATGGGCGGCCTGGCCGTTGACCCCGCTGCCGCAGCGGGGCCCCAGATGCCACCTCCTGCGCCGACATCCCAGGCCTTTCCGGCGCCTGCAGCCCAGCTCTCGGCGGAGGCCGTCGCGCCGTCGATGGTCCTGGGCTCGCTGTTCGAGCGCGTGGTCGTGGCCGAGGACACGGCGCTGCTGCGCGAGATCGTCAAGGACGCGCTGGTTCAGAACGGCGTCAGCCAGCACGTGCGCGGGTGTGCCAACGGCGCCGAGTTCCTGCAGGCCATCGCCGAATCGATCGCCGCGGGGTTGGTGGTGGACCTCGCCATCCTCGACGTCGACATGCCCGTCCTCAACGGCTACCACGCCGCCCTCGCGCTGAGAGCGGTGGAGCGCGGGCTGCGGGTGCAGCCCACCCCCATCGTCTTCTTCACGGGCTATCCCTGCGACGAGACCTTCAAGAAGGTCCTCGAGCACTGCCAGCCAGCCCGCTACCTCAACAAGGGTGCCGACGCTTCGCCACCGCGCATCGCGGGGCGACTGGTCCAGGTCCTGGCCAGCCTCAAACGCTGAGGCCCGGGCGGGCCCCTGGCAGCGGCCTGGTCGATGGCCACCTTGCTGCTCAGGAATGCGAGTCTTCCCCCGCATCTGTGCCGTGCTGGCGGCAGCCTGGGCGCTGCTGGCCGCCATGGGGTGCGGAGGGCTCGAAGGAGGAGGCCCGACGGGGTCCGGCCAGGTGTCGGGGTCTGCGTTCGGGGAGAGCTTCTCCTTCGAGCCCAGGGTGGTCTCCGCCCAGCTGATCACCGGCGGGGTCGTGGCCGAGCTGATCGTCGACCTCTGCGAATTCGGCTGCCCGGGCGAGGCCGACCTCTCCCGCGCCCTCCGGCTCACCGTGCGCTCCGGCACCGCGGACCTGCGCAGCGGCCGCAGCTTCCCCATCGGGCCTGGCGGCGGCGCGAGCGCCCTGGTGCAGTCCAGCTCACCGGCCGGGCAGGTGGATGCGCAGGAGGCGGTCGGCGGCGAGGTCGACATCGACTCGTCCGACCTGCGGGAAGGCGGCATGACGGTCGGCACCTTCCAGGCGCTGCTCGCATCAGGCGAATCGATCGGTGGGTTCTTCGAGGCCCCCATCGAGGTGTCCGGTCCGGTGGTGGTGCTCGGGCTCGAGCAGGGCATCCACGAACCCATCCCCGCTGCTCCGGCTCTCCCCGACCGGTGAGCCTCCGCCCGCTCCTCCCAGAGCGAGGACGAGAGCGGTATGCTCCGTCGCGCGGCGAGAGGCAACCAGGAGAGGACGACCTGTCGTGATCCAGATCACCGAGAAGGCCCGCGAGAAGCTCCTCGAGCTGCTTGCACAGCAGAAGGAGGCCCGTGTGCGCGTTCGCATGGGCCGCGGTTGAGGGGGGCCAGCCTTCTACCTGTCTCTGGATGAGACGGCCGAAAGCGAAGACACCCTCTTCGAGCAGGATGGCGTCCGGTTCGTCGCGGAGCCGCGCGTCGCTTCCCACCTCGACGGATTGATGATCGACGTCCTCAACTACTGGGGGCGCGACAACCTGGTCGCGCACCAC
>JACRCT010000844.1 GCA_016218885.1 Deltaproteobacteria bacterium
CGGGCGAGAGCGTGGGAGCGGAGGGGGGCTGGGGCGCGTGGTCCACGACGACCTGGAACGTGGGAGACGGCACGGCAGTGCGGCGCCCGTCGGAGAGGTCCAGCGTGTAGTCCAGTGACTGGGGACTGCAGGAGACCCCGGTCGAGAAGCACGGCGGCACGGCAAGAGGGCTGGCGTCGACCCCCGCTCCGTGCCAGGTGATCGTCAGGTCGGGGTCCCCCTCGGGATCCGTCACTGCCGCCGCGAGGCAGATCGGGGCATCGTCGCGGGGATGAACGGAGAGCGGCTGGCCGTTGACCGTGACCACCGCGGTGGGCGCCAGGTTCTCGTAGAAGAGAAACTCGGGTTCGAAGAGGCCTGCCCCCAAGTCGTTGGCACCGACCGCCGCGCAGGTGTTCTCGTCCCAGCAGCTGACTGCAGCGAGGGCCCTCACCGCCGGAGCGATGCCGGTCAGATCCGCCGCCCTCCACGTGTGGCCGCCGTCGTAGCTCTCGTAGATGGCGCCGGTGGTGGCGGTGGCCGCGGTGACCACGACCGCAAAACCGGTTGCGGCCAGGGCGACGCCCTTGGCATTGGAGAAGCTCGGAGCCACGCCGAGCGTGGTGACGGCGCCCGTCCCGCCGTTCACGAAGCGCGTATCGTTGCCCACGTTGGTCACGAGCAGGCCGCTGTCGCCATGGAAGGCCAGCGCGTTGATCGGGTTCGACACCACGGTTCCCACGGGGCCAACGCCGACCTGGTTGAGCTGGTTGCCTGTGCTGAAGAAGGAGCTCCCCGAAGCCGACCGAGCCACGGCCGCGACGTTGGAGTAGCCCCCGACCTTGGTCGCTCCAGACGAGGTCCACTGCACCAGCGCATGGGTGGAGCCCATCTGCGTGGCGCTGCCACCCAGGTAGCCATTGTCGCGGTCGGCGAACGACACCCCCAGAACCGCGAAGTTGCTGAAGAGCCCGGAGGCGCTGACCGTGTAGGGAGTGCAAGCCCAGGTGCCGTCGAAGGCGGCGTGAGAGAAGCTGCGTCCGAAGGCGTGCACGAAGGAGGCGTCGGGCGCCACCCAGAGGGCGTTGAGCGGATGGGCAATCGAGCTGCACTGAGTGCTCTGCCACAGCGAGTGGAAGTCGTCGGTCGAGTGAACGATCAGTGAGGTATTCAGGGTCTGGCTGCCACCGACCGCCCACACCATGGCCGGCTGCCCGGCCGCGGGGCGCGCCGCGCCGACCGCCTTCAGCCCCTGCTGCGGTGGGAGGACCTCGTTGCCCGCGGGGGCATCCAGGAAGCGTGCGCGCTGCCATCCTGCCTGGGCCGGAAACGCGACCGCGAGCGTTCCGAGGACCAGCAGCGCTGCATGCCTCTGCCGCACGGCGCCTCCTCAGTACGCGGCCTCTAGCCGCAGGTAGATCCGGTCGCTGCGCTCGGTGTCCTCGACGCCCGTGCCCGAGAAGCCATGGAGATTGTAGCCGAGCGCCACTCCGAGCAGCCCTTCGAACCAGTAGGCGACCTCGACGCGCAGCGCGTCGAGCGACTCGCCCTGCGGCGCCTGGCTGCGCCGGGCGACCTCGGCGGCGACCTCCAGGCCTCCGACGATCCGCACGGCGGGCCGCAAGGAGACCGCCAGGGCGTTCGAGACCCCCTCCGCCCGGAAGAACGCGGCGTGCAGCCCGCTGCCGATGCGCACCCGGTCCCAGAGCACCACAGACGGACGCAGGGCCACCAGGTGCTCGAGCTGCCGGAAGGACCCGCCCTGCCCGGGGACGGGCTCCCGGTGGATGATCGAGTAGCTCGCCAGCACGACCCAGGGCTCCAACCTTAGGGCTGCCGAGACGTATCCCTCGAGGGTGGAGGTCTCGTCCTGCCCGAAGTTGCGCGTCTTGCTCGCCAGCAGCCGCCCCCCCAGCCCCAGCCAGTCGAAGGGGCGCGCATCCACCATCGCGCCGCCCACCGTCTGCCAGCGGTCGACCGAAGAATCGAGATGGCCCGCGCTGCCGGCCAGCGCCTGCCCGCGCTCGTGCCTGACCTCGGCCAGCGCCGAGAGCCTCAGGCCCGCGACGAGCCAGCTCGCCCGCCCCGAGCCGCTGTCGCGCAACAGTGCCGGGGTTGCGGTGAAGGGCAATCGCACTCCACGCTCGTAGCGCGCCGAGAGCTGGAGTCTCCTCGCCGGCGCCACCGAGAGGCCCATGGCGCGGCCGGTGCGCAGCGCGTCCACCTCGCGGGCGAAGACGTCCTCCACGTAGACGTCGGCGTTCTCGTCCACCCGTTGGCGAGCACCCGATACCGCGACCGTCTCTCCCGCGCTCGAGCCATCGACGTCGGCGGTCCACAGGCCATAGGCCACCTCTCCCGCCGCCGCGCGCTCCGCGCCCACCTGGACCTGCGTCCCCACCCCAGGTCCCCAGCCACCGCGCACGGAGATCGCCAGGTCGTCCTTGGGGCGATAGGTCGCGCCCACGGCGCTGAAGCTGTCGTCGAGCGCGCCCGGCCCATCGCCGTGCTGGAGGATGCGTTGGCGGTGGCTCGCATTGACCGAGAGCTCCGCGACGATGGCGTAGTCGAGCCGCAACCCCAGCCCCACCCGCCCACCACTCTCCAGGTCGCCCTCACTGGCGGCGAGCCCACGCTGCATCTCCAGTGAGGAGTAGGTGGCCTCGGCCGCGGCGCTGAGCGCTCCGAATCGGCCCTGGAGGCGCAAGAGGCCGTCGCGCGCGGCGGCGGTCGAGTCCCCGAAAGGCTGGCGTGGGTCGGCTCCCTCCCGATCGTCGAAGCGAGCCACCAGCTCCCAGCGCCCGAACGTGCCACGAGCCAGCCCGCCGACTTGCCGCGCGCGCGCCTGCGCCGCGCTGGAGGCATCGCTGAACCCCCCTTCCCTGCCCCGCGCCCACAGCTGAGCGCCAAGTCTCTCCTCACCGACCGAGGCCCTCAGCGAGTATGCCCTTCGCGGATCGGCCGTCGACGTCGGGACGGCGCCGACGAAGGCCAGCCCACCGGTGTCCGAAAACCCGAATCCCCCTGTCACGGAGGGGGCGAACAGCGCCCCTTCGCTCTGTGCCACCTCCGCGGCCAGGACGACCGGCCCGATGCGCCCGCGGCCGCGCGCTCCATAGAGCCGATAGTCTTCGAAGCCGGGTGAGTCGAAGCGGTGCTCCGTGACCGCCGAGGCCGAGAGCTCCGCCCAGCGGCCCACGGATACGCCACCCCGTCCTCCATAGGTCTCGGCTCGCCCACCCAGCGCCGAGCGGTGCTCGTAGTCCACGATGAGCACGGGGCGGTACGCCTGGAGCGGCGTCGCCAGCAACGGGCCCTCGGCGGTGGTCATCGGCAGCGGCCTGGCGAGCAGGATCCGCCCGCTGAGGTAGTCGACCTCATAGTCCTGGTAGCGAACCAGCGCCCTCTCCTCCAGCGGGAGACCCGTGAGCCCATCGCGCAGCTCCACGCGTAGCTTCTCCGAGCCGGGCACCATCGCCGCGTTCTGCAGGAAGAAGAGCGACCCGCCCGTGCCCGTGAATTCGTCATGGGCGGGGACCGGCACCGCCTCGCCGGTCGCGGCGAACGGGGGAGAGGCGAATCCTTGCGCGCGAAGCATCACCGGACCGAGGGGCGCCCTGGCGTCGAGCATGCCGCCGAACAGCGAGCGCTCGTAGCGGCCGATCTCCACGCCCCCGAGAATTGCGTGGAAGCTTCCGATCCGCGCCTCGCCGAAACGAGGGTGCTTCAGCCGAGCCCAGATTCGCATCCCCGAGGGATTCATGGCCTCGGTCACCCCGTCGTCGCCCGACACCGGCGGGTAGAGCTCCGGGTCCAACGCCCGCTCGATGGCCAAGGGCTCGCGCGGACGCAGGAAGACGAGCGCATCCGCGTCGAGAGGATTGCCGAGGCCATCCTCGGCGCTTCCCGCGGCAGTGAGGAGGTCGCCTGCATCGAGGTTGAGCCCCGCCGACAGATCGAGCTCGCCCAGCGCCCACTGGCCGGTCGCGATCCCGCGCCCGAGCAGATGGAACACCTTGGGGCTCGGCGCATAGCCCATCTCGAGGCTCAGGAGGGCGCTCGCAAACGAGAGGCCGCGCGCGTGAATCGTGATGGGTGCCTCGACCGGCGCGAAACCGGGCTCGACCAGGCGCAGCGGCACGGTGTTCTCGCCCCGCTCGAGCTCGATCTCCAGGCGCGCGGTCCCGTCGATGTCCACGCTCGCTCTGGAGGCGCCGAGCGCGACCTCCGTCCTGGGCGAGGCTTGAACGGTGACGCTCACTCGAGTCGCCGGCGCAGCGCGGGTGTCGGGCAGGGTCAGGGACGCGAAGCGCATCGGCTCCTCCGGAACGAACAGCGCCCCGCCCCGATCACGCTTCACGACCGTGACCTGCTGGCGATAGAGGACGAGGTCCCCCCCGGGAGCGAGGTCGAGGATGGCCAGCGAGTTGCGACCGACCTGTACCGGCACCTCCACCGCGAAGAGACCCTCGGGCGACACCGTCGCCGCGCGGCCTTCGACTCGGACGAGGTGTCCGGGCGCGGTTCGGCCCGTGGCGAGGAAGTGATGGAGGCCCTGGCGAATCCCTCCTCTGGGGGCGGTGCCGGGCGCGGGCGCGATGGCCGTAGCCGCCGGGCGCGAGAAGGTGACGGGGAAATCCGCTTGCTGCAGCGCCGCGGGTCCGATCTCCACGATGCGCCTGGGCCCCCCGCGAACCGAGGCCCCGCGTCCGATGGAGTCGAGGTCGAGCTTGACCGTCAGCCGGCCATAGGCCTCGCGGATGTGGTCGGAGCGGGTCTCGGCGCGGCGCGCGGGGACCGCGGCGACGTGGAACCGCCCCTGCGCATCGGTGACGGCGAAGGTCCCGTCGCTGAGCAGCACCCGGGCGCGGACCACTGCCGGCTCGACTCGAGAGCAGACCAGATCCTTGTCCTTGTCCTCGCAGACTCGTCCGACGATCCAGCCGGCGGAGAGGTCCGGCCCCTCGCCGATCACCACGACCTGTCCCTGGGCCGCGGGCGCAAGGCTCATCAGCCACGCGAGTGCGACGATGGCCGGGGCATGCCTCAAGGCAGCACGGTCTCCTCGGCCGCGAACACGCCGCTCTCGGTGTCGCTGACCGAGGCGCTCACCGGTCCGGCGACCGGGCTGGCGAACGGGACGAACACGGTCCCGTCGGGCTCCTCCCGCGCGGCCTCGAGCGCCACGGGTGTCCCGCCGGCCCTGGTCACCGACCAGGAGATCTTCCTTCCCTTGAGCGTCCGCCCCGAGACGTCGAGCACGCTCGCCCGCAGCCCTTTCGCGGTCAGCTCGAGGCGCACGTCCACGGGCACTGCCGGCGCGAGCTGCACTGACCGCTCGAGCGCGAGGGGTTCGAAAGGCCCTTCCTCGGGAAACAGGCGCAGCCCTTGGGCGGAGACATAGCGGAAGGCCCTCGCGCGTAGGGCCGGCCGATCGCTCACAGAGCACTCGAACGTCTCAACGGCGTGGGGCGCTGAGGCGATCGCGGGGAGCGCGAACGAGGCGACCCCATTGGCATCGGTGATCGCTGGAGCTGCGCCCAAGAGCTCGAGCGAGAGGCCCTCGACGGGCTCGCCTGCAATACCCTCTGCCCGAACGAGCAGCCGCGAGCCCTGACCGTCGGCGGCCGAGAAACGAAGGCGCGCCGGGACGCTGCCAGGGGCGGCGAGGACCTGCCCCTGAATCCGGTCGGTCAGGTCGGCGCCTGGCTGGGAGGGAGACTGGTAGCGCGCAACCAGGAGGCCTCCGTCGCCGCTCTCGAAAGGAGAGAGCGATCCGCGCTGCGCCGCGAGCCTGGGCTGCACGCCGACTGGCCGGCCCGCCCGGTCGGTGGCAGCAAGGGCGGCGCTGGCGCTGGACCCGACGAAGACCGGCTGCGGAGAGATGTCCAGCCGCGCGTGCGCCACAGGCAAGGAACGGAAGCGCGGCTCCAGGCGCTCCCTGGACTGGGTCCCGCCGGCAGGAAAGTCGAAGGCCAGCTCGTCAGCGATGGCGTCCACGCTCGCCGGAGCCGTGTACTCCCACTCGTAGGCGAGCCCTCGCGGACGAGGGCCGGCAAGTCTTCCGAGCTTGGCCTTCGCCGACACCTTGGCTTTGGAGACCGGCGCGCCGAAAGGATCGGTGGCCAGACAGACGACGCGAGCCTTCGAGGCGCCGTCGGCGGGCAGGGAGGTCGGGTTGGCGACGCAGGCGATCTGGTCGGTGGGCGGAAGGCGCAGGTCGACCTGCTTGGCTCGCCTGTTTCCCAACCGGTCGGTGGTGAAGGCAGTGCCGAAGCGGTGTCCGGGCGGGACCACCACGGGCACCTCGAAGCCGCCCTGGGCATCCACCGGCACGGGGCCGAAGGTCCTGCCGGCGATCTCCACGGCGACCTGCGCCCGGGCCTCGGAGCGCCCGGGTAGGACCACCGAGGACGAGAGGGGGATCGCCAACGCGCCGAAGGCCCCCTCGCTCGCATCGGCGTGTGGCCAGGGCGCGAAGGCCACCACGATCGCCACCTCCGGGTAGCGCTCGCGCGGCAGCCGATAGGTGGCCGAGAAGCGGCCGCCTCCGAGCGGCTTGAGCTCCTCGATGCTCCCGACATTGGACCGCAGCACCGGCGCCGAGGGGCCCTCACCGAGCACGGCGATCTCCAGCTGGACGGAAACGTCCTGGCCCTTGACCGGCCTCGCGGGAATCGCCTTGAGCTCCAGGCGCGAACCGGACGGGCCCAGCTCGACCGTCGCGACGGCGCGCGCCTCGGCCTGCTGTGCCTCCAGGCGGACGGCAGAGGGAGAAGGGCTCGCGGGATGGACCGAGAAGGTTCGCACCTGGCCTTCGACGGCGAGCTCCTCGATCGTGGCGCCGGAGGCGGAGACCTTCGCCGCGCACTCACGCGCCACGCCTCGGGCATCGAGACCGACCAGGCCCACTCGGAACGGCCCTTGAGGAGCGCGGTCGGGCGCGAGCCACACCAGCGTGGCGGCACCCGCCGCTGTGGGGGTTAGGGCGCTCGATGCCAGCAGGCCCAGGAACGCGAGCCGCGCCCCGAGCCGGTGGCCGATGCTGTGCGCCGCAGTGTTCACGTTGCGACGATTCGTAGCAGATCGCGCTCCGCCGTTGAAGGCACCCGGAGTCGAGGCGGCAGTGGCTGCTACCGGCGCCGCGAACGGGTCGGCACCAGGGCGAATCTGGGCGTCAGCGCCAAGGCGAGAAGCAGGAGCAGAGCAAGCGGCGCGAGTGCACCACCACCGGCCTGGCTGCAGCCCGAGGCTGGGTCGTCGCCCGCTTCCGCGTCGCCTGCATAGAGCTTCGAGGACGCCGCTGGCCGCATGCGCGAGGTGATGGCTGCCGCCGTCGCCGCCGAGGCGCTGGTCTTCTGCCCGAAGATCCGGATGCGGGCGGCTGCCCCTGGCGTACTGGAGAGCTTGACGGTGAGCAGGTTGACCGACTGGAGGGTCGGCTGGGCCACGATCTCCGGCGCCCAGTCGGAGGGCCCGACGACGCGGTCGGAGTTCACCCATATCGAGCCGGAGTGAACTTGGGGTGCGCCGTCGACGCCGTTGTCCACGCACACCAGCCCCGGCCCGGCGACGGCCAAGAAAGGCACCGCGAACACATTGGGCTTTCCCGTCGTCCGCTCGAAGGTCGCATCCACCAGGGGCGTCGCACCTTGCGTGTCGTGGCAGTTCAGAGGCACCGCCCCGGCGCAGGGTGAGGCCTCGTCGAGCGCCAGTCGCACCCTGGTGGCCCCGCCGAGGTTGTCCCCATTGTCCACGTGCAGCCAGAGGCGGGTGGTCTCGACCACGGAGCCCGGCGCGCTGCCGTCGGTGCACGACTGGAACACGTAGCGGGTCGCCAGGGCGAGCTGCTCGGGGCTGCTGGGGTGCGCCTGAGCCGAACCACCCCGGTAGCGGCAGTAGGTCTGGTTCCAACCGGTGCCAAAGCCCAGGGTCAGCCACTGGTTGCCCGAGTTCCCGGCGACGACCGGGACGTCCGCGGGCAGGGCAAACCTCATGGACGGAGCGACGATCTCGAAATCGTCATTCCAGCGCGAGGGGCGGTAGGACCTGCTCGCCTCCAGCACCACCTGGCGGCAAGACTCTTCGGAGGGGTAGTCCACCTGGAACGTGTACATGTAGACATCGAGGTTCCCGTTGCGGTCGTCGGAGTAGACGATCCGGTCACCCTCGATGTCGTTGAGGTACTGAGCGCCAGGGCCGCTGGTGATGGGGAAGACATCGTCGGTCGATGGGTGCCACAGGCTCACGTGGTAGGAGGAGCCGATGGGGGTATCGAAGGCGACGTATTCGCCGCTGACGTGCGGGCCGTCCTGGTCGCCGTCCATCACCAGGATCTTCTCGATGCCCGTATCGAGGGAGTAGAAAGCCACTTCATACTGACCCTCGCTGTTGGTGAGAACGTAGACGATGCTATTGCCGTCGATGTCGGGGTAGCGCTCGTTTCCGGGGTGGTCGGAGATCTGGCGCGTGGTCTGGGTCGCCCAATCGTAGAACCAGATATCGCACTGCTCCTCGTAGACGGCACAACGATGCCAGACGATGCTCCTTCCGCTCACCTTCGGGAACTCGTCATACGCGGGCGAGCTCGTGATGCGGCGTTCCTCATTGGTGCTGAGGTCGCGAGCGTAGATCTCGGAGTTCCCGTCACGATTGTCGCTCCAGGCGACGAGCCCCTGGCTGATGGCGGGTGCATCGGCGGTCGAGTGCTGCTCGTAAGTGAGGTTCTGGCTAGTCCCCCCGGCGATGTCGAAGACGACGACATCCTGGGTGTTGTAGTCGGAGTAGACCACCAGCCCGTTGGAGACGCCGGTCAGCTCTTGCCACCCTGGGTCAGTGGCAACGGGATGCTCGAGACCGGTCGTGAGGTCGACGTACCAGACATCGGTCTGGTCGCCCTGGTAGTCGGTGTAGACCACCACATTGCCGGAGATGGCCGGGCGGTACTGATCACCCGAGCGAGAGGTGAGGCGGGTCTCGAAGCCGGACAGGACCGGACTGGCGGCGCTCGCGAGCGCTGGCAGCAGCAGGACGGCGATGAACCCGGCAACGATGCCCGCACGCGCTCTCATCGGCTCACTCCCCTCTGGCCGGACGAAGTGGGCCAGAAAAGAAAAACCTGTCGTGCCGCTCATGCGGCAGGACAGGTCAGGAGTACTGCGGACCTCTTGGCAGCCATGGCCGTCCTTTCAGGACCCACCGGCTTTGCGCTCCGCGGCTTCGTCCCGCGGATTGCTCTTTTCAATGGCCTTACGGAAACGAGTGTACGGGTTCTGACCCAGCGGGGTCAAGGCCAACCCCGACGGCCACCGGCTCCACGAGTCCGCAAATGAAGCAACTGGGGCTAGCGAACCGCGGCCCGCGAGAGGAGGAGCTTGAGCGGTTCACGGGCGTCAGCGGTCTTGCGGCCCACCTCGGAGGCCAGGGCGAGCACGAGCTTCATGCACGCCTGGGGCTTCTCCTTGGACAGCGCCAGGAAGTCTCCCTGGGAGAGCTCGACGACCCTGCTGTCCGCCTCCGCAACCACGGTGACCAGGTGCGTGGCCTTGCGGCCGGCGGCGAGCAGAGAGAGGTCGCCGAGGTGCTCGCCGGGCCCCAGGCTCGCCAGCGGAGTGTCACGCCCATCGGTGCCCTTGACGAGCACCTGGAAGCGACCTTCGACGACGATGACCAGCGTCTCGCTCGCGCTGCCCTCGATGAACAGGGGCTTTCCCGCGAGCACGATGCGGGGCTTGGCGATCCTGGCGAGGATATCCAACCCCACCGGGGTGAAGTCCTTGAAGAGCACGCAGCGCTTGAGCATCTCGGCAGACATGAGCAGGCCCATTTCTAGCACGCTGCGCCGCGTCAGCGGTACTGCTCGGCATAGCCCACGTAGTGCGCCGCGCTGGACTCGATGCGCGCCCGCTCTTCGTCGGTGATGGCCCGCTTCACCCTGGCCGGAGATCCGATCGCCAGGCTGTAGGGAGGAATCTGCGTGCCGGGTGTCACCAGAGCCCCCGCACCGATCAGGCTGAAGCGGCCGAGCCTGGCGCCGTCGAGCACGATGGCACCCATCCCCACCAGGCAGTCATCCTCGACGACGCAGCCGTGCAGAGTCACACCCTGCCCCAAGGTGACCCGGTCTCCGACCACGAGCGAGTGCTTGTCTCGGGTGACGTGCAGGCAGCACAGGTCCTGGACGTTGGTGTCCGACCCGACGCGGATGAAGTGCACGTCGCCGCGCACCACCGCGTTGAACCAGATGCTGGAGCGCGCCCCGACCGTCACGTCCCCGATGACCTGCGCGCTCTGCTCGATGAACGCGCTGGGATCGACCGCCGGCATCCGCCCCTGGAATGGTCTCAAGGCCATGGTCACTCCCCTTCCCACTGCCCTGGGCGGCGGTCAAGCTTGGGCTTCGCAGGCGAGCAGCGCTGCGGCAGACTGCAGCGACATGAGCCCCGAAGAGATCGGTTTCCTGCAGAAGCTGCTCACCGACCCCTCACGCCGCGCTGAGGCCGCCCGGCGACTCGCCGACGAGCATCGCGCCGCCGGTCGTGCCGGCCCCCTGGCCGAGGCGCTGGAGGTCCTGGCCCTCGTCGCCCCCGGTCCGCGCGAGGAGGCACGCGTCCTCTCCCAGCTCGGCCGCGCACGCCTGGCCGCGGGGGAGCCGGAGCAGGCGCTGTTGGCCCTGGGCCGAGCTCTCTACCTCGCCCCGGACGATCCCTCGCTCCTCGCCGGTCTGCGCGACGACGCTGCCCGCGCCGATCGTAGCCCGCAGCTCGAGGAGGTGCTCCGAGATCTGGCGAGCGACGCTCCCGCCCGTGCGCGCACCCTCATCGAGGCCGAGCTGGCGCGGCCGAAGTAGAGGGCGAGGGCCGCTGGCGCAGCGCGAGGAGCCTGTAGAGCAGGGAGCCCAGCAGCGCTCCGGCGCAGTCGGCCGCGAAGTCCCAGATGTCGGAAGCACGATGAGGCACGAGGCTCTGATGGATCTCGTCTGCCAGGGCATAGTGGACGCTCTCCAGCAGGGCCCGCCTGTAGGCTGCCCGCGTCGTGAGCCGCTTGCGACCCATCGCAAACCCCCGGCATAG
>JACRCT010000845.1 GCA_016218885.1 Deltaproteobacteria bacterium
GCGGTCTTCTCCCCAAATCCCGACGAGGACGCGCTCGCCGCTGGGCGCCTCTTGCGGGCCGCGGAGTGTGCCGGCTTCCCCAGACCGGAGCTGATCATCGAGCCCTTCGCGGCGGCGCTGGAGTTCGAGGCCTCGCTCACCCGCGACACCCTGGTGCTGGTCGCGGACTTCGGCGCCGGCACCAGCGACTTCACACTGATGCGCCTGGGGCCCTCGCGGTGGGACAACCCCGACCGCCGCGGAGACGTCCTGGCCTCCACCGGTCTGCGGGTCGGCGGGGACAGCTTCGACGCGGCCATCGTGGAGCACCGCCTGATGCCGCTCTTCGGGCACCGCTCCACCTTCAAGAGCCTGACCTTTCGCCAACCCATCCCGGTCTGGATCACCCGCAAGCTGCTGGCGTGGCACGAGCTGTCGCTGCTGTGCGAGCGCTCGACCATGACTTTCCTCGAGAGGGTCCTCAAGAGCTCGGACGCTCCCGAGGCAGTCCAGAACCTCATCACGCTGGCGGAGGAGAACCTGGGCTTCCACCTCTACCGGGCGGTGGAGGCTGCCAAGAGGACGCTGAGCTCCGCGACAACGGCGTCCGTCGTCTTGCACCAGAGCGGCATCGACTTCGAGGAGAGGGTGACGCGCAAGGAGTTCGATGCCTGGACCCAACCGCTGCGGGAGGAGCTTGGGAAGACGGTGGATCGGGTACTTGCCCAGGCCGGCGGTGACATGCCCGATGCAGTCTTCCTGACCGGAGGCACCTCGCGGGTGCCCTCGGTGCGCCGGATGTTCGTCGAGCGATTCGGGGAATCGCGCATCTGCGAGGCGGACGCGTTCACCTCCGTGGCCGCCGGGCTGGGTCGGGCAGCGGGGCTGGCGTGCCGGTCGCCGGAGTGAGCGGCCGAGCGGGGGCGCGGTCGGTACAGGTGCCGGTCCGCCGCGGGAGAGCATGGCCCCTCCTGGGCCTCAACGCGGCGTCGTGGCGACTGACGGCGTGGATCGAAGGAGCCCGGCGCGGCTCAACGCCCGCCGGGAGCGAATCGGCGCCGCCTTGCGAAGAAGCCCGAGACCAGCAGGAGCAGGGCTGGGCCGGCCAGGGGGACGCCCGATGCGCTGCAGCCGCATCCGTCGCTCTGCTCCTGCGCAATCGGCGGGACGCAAGTTCCGCCGGAGCAGCGGCCGCTCTCGCATCGGGAGTGGCCCGCGACCGGCGCCTCGCCCTCGACCGGGAGGCACTGGCCAGGTGCGTCCGCACGCTTGCAGGTGACGCACGCCCCGTCGCAGGAGGATTCGCAGCACAAGCCGTCGGAGCAGTGGCCGGAGGTGCAGGTGGCGTCGGAGTCGCAGGCCTGGCCGAGCGCGAGGGTGGGGATGCAGGAAGCGGATGCGCAGCGATGGCCGGGAGCGCACTCGCTGTCCGAGGTGCAGGAGGAGAGGCACCGGTCAGCCAAGCACGAATAGGGAGCGCAGGACTGGATCTTCGCTGCCAAACACGCGCCCGCCCCGTCGCAGAAGGCCGCCTCGTTGGCGACTCCGAGACCACAGGCTGCGGCGACGCAAAGGGTCTGGGTGCCAGGGAACACGCAATCCTCTCGGTGCTGCCCATCGCAGGCTCCGCCACAGCGTGGCCCATCGCTCGCACAGGTTGGGCGCGCTCCGTGCGGTGCTCCCAGGACCGGCCGGCAGCTGCCAAGAGAGGCTGGCAGGTCGCAGGCCTCGCACTGTGCCTTGCAGCTCTTGTCGCAGCAGACCCCGTCGATGCAGTAGCCGGTCAGGCATTGGGAGGAGTCGGAACAGTCCGAGCCCTGGAGGCGGAAGGGGCGGTACGCCCACGTTTCCCCGTAGGCGTTGAAGAGGACCGCATCACCGTCTCTCGCCATGGTTGGACCCATATCGAAATCGCTCGGTGAGACCGTGGCGGTCTGCTGCCAGTGGGTCCCGTTCCATTCCCAGGTTGGGCTATCGAATCCAAGCCATAGCACCGCCCGACCACCCACACCCGCGAGGAGGGGATGATTGCTTGGTCCTGGCGAGAGGATCCCAATTCTCTCTCTCCATTCGGCGCCATCCCACTCCCAGGTATCGCTCAGGGCAGCTTCATCCTCTCCAGTGCCGCCGTAGAGCAAGACGCTTCCTCCTAGGTCGGTCATGGCGCCATAAAAGCGCGGAGGCGGGCTGACCGCAGGGTGCATCTGGGTCCAAGTGCTCCCATTCCATTCCCAGGTTTCGCTAGAACCGGTCGTTCCGCCGAACAGAAGGACCTTGTCCCCGTAGGCCGACATGGAATGTCCGGTGCGCCCGCGCGGGCTGGGCGAAACCTGCTTTTCGGTCCACATGCTTCGGTCCCAGACCCAGGTGTCGGCCATGGAGTATTCTCCTGCCTCTCCCCCTCCGAAGAGGATGAAGTTGCTGGCTTGAGCGGCGCCCACTCCCTCAAGACGAGGAGGGGGCACCGCCCCGCTGCGACGAGGCTGCCAGCCCTTTCCGACCCATTGGTAGATGGAAGCGTCGAGGGCGTCCGGTTCGCCTTCTGGAAAGCCTTCAAAGAGGATTGCCCGCCCGTCAACCGTGACCATGGTCCTGCTGCGGCCACATGGAGAGTACGGATTTGCGAGTATCTGGGTCCACGAGGTGCCATCCCAAGCCAAGGTCTCGTCAAGCTTGAAGCGGACGAGAAGGTCTTGGAGGTGTCTCATCACGCCTCCATAAGCAAAACGATTCGTGCTGAGTGGGGGCGACAGCAGTGTCCACGATGAGCCGTCCCATTCCCAGGTACCGACCGATTCCCCAAACAGCACGAGCTTCGCTCGGTACTCGGCGAGCGATGCGTAGGCACTGGCGAGACCGGCAGGGGTCGCACGACTTGCCCAGTCGATCCCATCCCACTCCCAGGTCTCCCCATTAAAGAGAACGACCTTGTCTCCGTATGACGCGAGGTCGAACGAGTGGGCCTGCGAGTTCGTCGTTGGGGTGCGGGCAGGAAACAGCTGGGTCCAGTTGTTCCCGTCCCACTCCCAGGTTTCGGGTTGGTCGCGGGAGCAGCCTAGGAATACGAGCCTGCTCCCCCTGGCTGCCAGTCTACCTGCACCTTTGCATGCGGGAGGTGAGGTCGCCGGGAATCGCTGTCGCCAGATCGTGCCATCCCATTCCCAGGTCTCGTTTACGATGGCTCTATCTCGTTCGCCGCCGAACATGATGACCTTGTCGCCATACCTCGCCAGCGACGGGTACTCTCGGGTGGGCGGCTCGACGCTGGGGCTTTGGAGGGTCCAATTGACGCCATCGAAGGTCCAGGTCTCCGAGCGTTCGTATCGCGCTTCGAAAAGCACGCAGCTGGAATCAAGGCATGCCATGGAACCGGAAAGGGGCGCACGGGGGAGCCGCAACCAGGTCACGACCTCGATCACCGGGTCGAGCAGCACCGGATAGGCCAGCCCCTGGCGGTCGAGGTGGATAGCAATCGCCTTTCCGTCCCAATCCAGAGCCGCGTCTCTTCTGACGCCCTGCCCATCCACGGCGAAGGGCCTGGGCATGCGCAGCAGCTCGCGTCCCCGGTCGTCGAGAAAGACCAGCCCGCCACTCGCGTCCCGGCGCGCCGAGAAGAGTCCTGCCGGCACCTCCAGATCCCAAGCGAACGTCGCGGGCGCCTCGGGGCCGTGAAGGACGAGCAGCTGCTCCGCGAAGTCCACGCCGCTCACCATCACCACGTCGGTCGCCAGATAGGCGTCGCGATAGATCGCTCGCTTCCCCTCTACCTCCACCCGCGCGGCACGCGCGCCCCTCGGCACCAGCGCCAGCCGATGGCTCTCGCCAAGGCTGGTCTCCCAGCGGCCGTCGGCGTGCTGAGCAAGCCGAGAAGTGATCTGTGCCAGGCCTCTCGGGCGCTCGGCGGTCCGGACCTCACCCGCGACAGTCACGGTCCAGGGCGTTGAGTGCCGCAGGATGCGGCGGTCGAGCACCGGATCGCGGGCGGCGAGCTGCTCTACCGCCGTACCGAGCGGTGTGTTCGGTGCGGCGGGGCGACGGTTGGCACTGTCACAGGCGAGTAGCGATAGAAGAAGCGCTACCGGAGAATGCCATCTCATGGGTTGGGCCCCTCACTAAGAGTCAAAGCGACTCTATCGGGCGGAGAAGGGCGCAACAATCCAAGAGTGGTTCAACGCTCTCGAGCCTGGTCGTCGGCAACCCCGCTCGCGGCCTCTGTGAGCGCTGAGGCGTCCTGGCGTGGGAAGGCGCCAGGCGAAGAAGCCCGGCGCGTCTCACCGCCCGCCGGGAGCGAATCGGCGTCGTCTCGCGAGGAAGCCCGAGACCAGTAGGAGCAGGCTGGGCCGGCCAGGGGGACGCCCGATGCGCCACAGTCGCACCCGTCGCTCGGCTCCTGCGCAATCGGCGGGACGCAGGTCTCGTCGCAGGACGATTCGCAGCACGAGCAGTCGGAGCAGTGGCCGGAGGCGCAGGTGGCGTCGGACTCGCAAGCAGGTCCAAGCGCCAGCGTGGGGATGCAGGAAACGGATGCGCATCGATGGCCGGGAGCGCACTCGCTGTCCGAGGTGCAGGAGGAGAGGCACCGGTCAAAGGAGCACGAATAGCGAGCGCAGTGGGTCTTCGCCGCCGAGCACAGGTCGGCACTGTCGCAGAAGGCCGCCTCGGTCGCGACTCCGAGACCGCAGGCTGCAGCGTGCGCGGCCGCGCAAATGGCTGAATGGGCTGAATTGAGGCATGTGCCGCTACGTGAGGCCGTCCCGGAGGGCCTTGAGCCGGGCTTCAACACGCTCGGGCTCGAAGGTGGACCAGGGCCCCAGGGCGATGAAGCGATGGAGGTCGCGCTCGCCGACACGCTCGAGGAACTGGAGGGTGGTGGCTCGCTCGACGGCATCGACGATGGCGGCCAAATCGCGCCCAAGGACGAAGGGGCCGGCGGTCTCGAGCTGCAGACCCCGCTCGTATATTTCGTCGGCGTAGAGGCGGTCGTCGTCAGGGGGCGGGTAGTCGTTGAAGACGTACGCGAGGTCGATCAAGTCGCGTTCCCGCTCGGCTGGCCGATCGAGGTACGAGACCATCTTCAGTAGGGCGATGACGGGGACGCTCGGGACTGCGAGCGCGATCCCTGGGCTGAGTACAAGCGATGCGGCAGAAAGAGCGTGGCGGATTCCGACGAGGCTCATCTGGTAGCCAGTACGCGGCCAGACGAGAACTCGGCGGTCCATCGCTTCCTTCGAAACAGGGAGGATGTCGACCAGCGCTCCTCGAGGCGACGTCCACTCGTGCTCCTTGCGCGCGTTCTGCTTCCAGCCCGGAAGCGACCCGAGTACGCGCGAGGCGTCCTCGACGGAGATGGCGATCACGAGGTCGATGTCCTCGGTTCGGCGCCACCTCATCGAGAGGTGGCAACCCAGGGCAGCGGCGCCCACGAGCGCGATAGGCTGCGAAGGAAACGCACCGCGCAGGTCGGACAGAGCAGCGAGCGCGTCCTGGGCGAGTGGGGCGATCATTCGAGCTCCGACAGGAAGCGCTCGCGGATGCCCTCGGCAGTGTCGCGTGTTCGAGGATCCCGCGAGGCGAGCAGTTCCGAGTAGACGAGGAGTGGGTGCGCCAGGTTGGGCTCGACCCCCTCGAAGGCCAGCGGCATTCCGAGCTTGAGAATCGTGAGCTTGCCGCTCTCTGAGGGGAGCGCTCGGAGACGCTTCGCGATGTCAGGTGGCGGGGAGTCAACGAGCAAGACGGTCTCTTCGCCGCGGTAGAAGCGAGTCATCCGCCAAGCCGCGCCAGTCCCGCTGAGCGCCCAGGTGATCGCCGCGAGCGCGCCGGGAAGCGAGCGCTGCAGTTCTTCGACATCGGCCTGCGTGTGGAACCGGCCGACGAGCCAACGGGGTCGCACGGACTCGACGTAGGCGTTGAGCCAGCGGTCGAGGAGGTCTCGCGGTCTCACCAGTTGCGAGTGTCCGCGCGCGGTGGCCAACAGACCCTGAGCCGAGAGCCGCGCCACCTGGTTGGCAACGGAGCTCTTGGAGACCCCTGCGGCAGCAGCAACCTCGCGGATAGGGGCGCTGACGAGGGCAGGCTTAGCCAGGAGCGCGAAGTTGACAAGGTGAGCAGGGATTCCCAAGCCTCGGACTGCCGGCGAGCGCTGCTGGACCTTGCCTTCGACGTGAGCGACCAGGCTGCGGCCGTCCGGTCCGAGCAGGTGGAGGTTTCCGACGGCATCTGCGTAGCTCAGGCCATGGTCGGCAAGGTGCCGCCCCATCGGACTGGCGATGTAAGGGGCGAGGAGGAGGTGGGTCGGCTTGTCGCGCAGACGAGTGACGAGGCCACTGACCAGCGCGTAGCTCAGGTGGCTGCGCTTGATATGGACCGAGTACTCGAGACGACGGTGTGGTCGGCCGAGGCTGACGGCGAGGTTCCCATCGACCTCTTCGTTCGCCCGAGCGCCTGCGGGCGAGTACTTCGTCGCTACCGCAGGGGCGAGTGCTCGGATGCCTGCCAAGCAGTCATCGAGAAGGGGGTCCTGAGCGTTCATGTCCAACAAGATATGGCGTCCATTAGTAATGGACAAGCCGTCAGGCGGGACAAATGGACCAGTCCCACGTCTAGCCTGCTCTCCCAACGCAGCGGCGATTGA
>JACRCT010000846.1 GCA_016218885.1 Deltaproteobacteria bacterium
ATCAACCGGACCGAGGCTCCGACGAGGAGGCAGATCCACGGCTGCGCAGGCGCGACCCGAGCAAGCGCTTGTCTCTCAAGGCTAGCTGGCGAGGACGGTGCCGACTTCAGCGAGGGCGCGCTTCTCCTCCTTCAGCGCGAGGAAGCGCTCCTCAACAGGGCCGAGCGCCATCAGCCGGCGCAGCCTTTCTCCGGGCAGAGCTCCGCGCGAACGACAGGACCGAAAGAAGGCCGAGCACCGGGAGCGCCTCTGCGCCCGAGGCACAGCCGCAGCCTCGCTGCTCTTCCACCGCCTGCTCCTCGACGGCGGGCGTGGTGCAAGTCCCCATGAGGCAGGTGCCGACCTCGCAAGGCGCCCCGTCGGCGAGAGGCCTCAGCTCACAGGCGCCATTCTGAGGATTGCAGATGGGCTCCTGGCACGCGGTACCTCCCGGGCACTCCTTGGGGGTGGAGACGCACTCCCCCTTGATGCAGCTCGCGACCGCCGTGCATGGGTTCGGGTCGTTGCAGGCAGCTCCGTCGGCAAGGAGGGGAAAGGGCCTGCAGCTTCCCGTGGCCGGGTCGCAGCTGCTGGGCCCGACGCAGGCGCCTGGCGCCGAGCAGTCCAGCGGTTGGCCGTGGCAGACCCCGTTCGCACAGGCATCGCTCACCGTGCAGCGAAGCCCGTCGTCGCACGCCGCGTTGGTGAGGACGCAGCGGCCGTCCACAGGGGCCCCCGCGGCGACCGCACAGGCGTCGCAGGACCCCAGGTCGCACTTCGAATTGCAGCAGACACCGTCGGCACAGAACCCGCTTGAGCACTCGATGGCTGCGGCGCAGACGGCCCCTTGGGGCTTCTCCGCCTCGTTGAGGAAGACCTCGATGAAGTCCTGGAAGGCGTCCACCTTGGTGCTACAGCCGAAGTCCAGGCAGGCGAGATCGCCGAAGGACGTGACGCCGGCCACGTATTCCGTGCCTGAGCGGAGGACGAGAGCCGGGCCGCCGCTGTCGCCGGAGCAGGCCCCCCCGTTCTCCTGGGTGAAACCGATGCTGTTCGCCGGGCATTGCCCTCCGCCCGCCAGGCACGCCGAGCCCTCGCATACCGAGGCGATCGGCCGCGTGAGGTGCCGCTTCACCCCCGGGGCTTGCTGCTCGTCCTCGCCGAAGCCCACCACGTCGGCGCTCGCTCCCACATCGGCAGGGACGATGGCCAGGGACCTGGGCAGGTAGGAGATGGGGGAGACGCCGGCAGGCGCGGCCTCCGCCATGCGCAGGAGCCCGATGTCGTTGACCTTGTCTTGGCTGTTGTACCCCGGATGGAAGCGGACCGCCTCCACGTCCCTCCAGGTCATCGCCGCGTCGACACGTAGATCGTCACCAAACCCCACACGGTAGGCGGCTGGGTCGGGGACTTCGTTGAGGCAGTGCGCGGCGGTGAGCACCACCCGCTCAGTGATGAGCGTGCCGGAGCAGAGCGAGCGCTTCGCGCCGCGGCGGATCAAGAGCGCCACCACCGCTTGGTGCGCAGCAGTGGTGTCCGGTGTCCCCTGGATGATTCGCTGCTGCGAGGTGCCGAGCTGTGGAGCTGGGCCGTTACAGCCGGCGACGGCCGCGAGCGCTGCCAGGCCGAAGAAGAGCGCCGTTAGTGGGAGCTGAGCTCGCATGTGTTCTCGCCACCCTCCTCGGAGAAGCCGCCGCAGACCAGGATGTCGCCGCTGGGCAGGAGAACCGAGGCAGCGGCGAGGCGCCCATAGGCGAGTGCCGGGCCCGCTGCCCACTGGCCAGTGGTCTCGTCGTAGACGCGAGCGTCGTCGAGAAGCGGGAAGTCATTGCCTTGGCGCGACTGCCCTCCGGCGACCAGGAGATGCTCGCCCAGGCCCACCACCACCGGCGCGGTACGCGAGGAGCCGGTGCCTCCCGCCGGGAACCACTGGTCCTTGGTCGGATCGTAGAACTCGGCATCGGAGCGCCACACGTCGTTGGGGGTCCAGGTCCGACCGCAGGCGATGAAGACGTTGCCCGAAGCGAGCCGGGCGGCACCGTGGTAGATGCGGCCCGCGCTGGCGGGCGTGGCCACCGTCCTCCAGCTGTTCGCCGCCGGGTCATACAGCTCAGTCTGGGCGATGGTGTTCCAGCGCTCGTCGCCCCCGCCGGTCACCAGCACCTTGCCGTCGGCGAGCAGCGTGGCCTGGGGGAGGAAGCGTGGGGCCTTCATCGGCGCGACCTCGGCCCAGGCCCCGGTGCCCGGGTCGAAGAGCTCCGCGGAGCTGGTGGCGCGAGCGACGCCTGACTGCGCATCGACCTCGCTCGTGGCACCGCCGACCACCAGGACCTTGCCGGTCTCGAGCAGCACCGCTGCGTGGTGGCTGCGGGGGACCTTTCTGGGGCGCCCCTTCAATCGAAGAGCTTCTCCAGCGCCTGCGCCACCGAGTCCACCGGGACCAGCTCCAGCGGCGGGCTCTCCACCCGCCGCGCGCTGGCTGCGGGCAGGATCGCCCGCTTGAAGCCCATCTTGGCGGCCTCAGAAAGCCGCGGCTCGACCTGGGCCACGGCGCGAATCTCCCCGGCCAGCCCGACCTCCCCAAAGGCCACGGTCTGCGGATCGATCGGCCGATCGCGCACGCTCGACACCAGCGCCGCCACGATCGCCAGGTCCGCGGAGGGCTCGTCGAGCTCGATGCCCCCCGCCACGTTCACGAAGAGGTCGCAGCCGATGAGGTCCACGCCCTCCTTCTTCTCCAGCACCGCCGCCAGCAGCGCCACGCGGTTGTGGTCCACGCCCATCGTCGTCCGCCGCGCCGTGCCGTAGCCGGTGGGCGCCACCAAGGCCTGCACCTCCACCAGCAGCGGCCGCGTCCCCGACAGCGAGGCGGTCACCGCCGACCCCGCGGCGTCCTTGGGCCGCTCGGAGAGGAAGAGCGAGCTGGGGTCCTTCACCTCCGCCAGGCCGGCGTTCTTCATCTCGAACACGCCGATCTCGTTGGTGGAGCCGAAGCGGTTCTTGTGCGCTCGCAGCACGCGGAAGGGGTGGCCCTTGTCGCCCTCGAAATAGAGGACCGTGTCCACCATGTGCTCGAGCACCCGCGGCCCGGCGATGGCCCCGTCCTTGGTGACGTGGCCCACGATGAAGGTCGGGGTCTCGGTGCGCTTGGCGAACGCCATCAGCCGCCCCGCCACCTCGCGCACCTGGCTGATCGAGCCTGGCGCGCTGCCGAGCTCGGGCAGGAACAGGGTCTGGATGGAGTCCACCGCCAGCGCCTGCGGCTTCATCAGCTCCGCCGCGGCCAGCACCTTGTCGGCGTCGGTCTCCGCCAGCAGATGCAGCCCCTCGCTCGTCACGCCGAGCCGGTCGGCGCGCATGCGCGTCTGCCGCAGCGACTCCTCCCCGGTGACGTACAGCGCAGGCCCGTCCTGAGCCAGCCGATCGAGGGCGCACAGGAGCAGGGTGCTCTTGCCGATGCCAGGATCGCCGCCGAGCAGCACCAGCGACCCGGGCACCACTCCACCGCCCAGCACGCGATCGAGCTCGGCGATGTTCGTGAGGTGCCGGTCCTCCCGCTCCGAGGACACATCCGCCAGCCGCACCGGCTTGCCGCCTCCACCGCCCGCGCCCCACGCCGGGCGCTTGTCCTCGCGCTCGACGACCTCCTCGACCAGCGTGTTCCAGCCGCCGCAGTCGGGGCAGCGCCCCAGCCATTTCGTCTCTTTGTGCCCGCATGCCTGGCATGCGTAGACGGTCTTCGCCTTCGCCATTCCCGCGCCCTCCTCCCTGCCTCGTCAGAGGCTTCCCCTGTGGAAGTGGAAGGCGGGCATTCTAGGCGACGGGGCCGACATCTCTCGGAGGAACTGCCTCCCGCCGACTCAGAGGTTGCCCGAAGCGAGCCGGGCAGTCCCGGCCGCGAGCGTGGCGGTGGGCTCGGTCGTCTCACTCCCGGGGAGAGGGGCCCTGACTCCGACGAGGTCGCCGTCGCTGCAAGGCCATCCCCGCCATCGCCAGCGCGACTCCCATCAGTCCCGGCTCGCCACCTGCCCCGCACCCGCAACCCGACTTGCACTCCCCGGCCTTGCAGGTTCCCTGAGCGCACTCCGTTCCATCGGCGAGGGGATCGCCCGGCAGGCACGCGCCGCTCGTGGGCTCGCACTTGCCGGCCCCACGACACTCCTGGGTCGGGCAGGCGACCGCCTGGCCACGGCAAGCGCCCAATGTGCACAGGTCCTGGAGCGTGCACGCGTTGCCGTCGTCGCAGGGCGTCCGCTCGGGCTTGCGCACCTCGTCGCAGGCTCCGTTGGCCGGATCGCACGCGCCCGGGGTGTGGCAGGCGCTCTCGGTGGTGCAGATCACCGGCTCCGCTCCCTGGCACCGTCCGTCCACGCACTGGTCGGTGAGCGTGCAGGCATCGGCGTCGTCACAAGGCTCGCCCGTCATGGCCGACCAGGTCCCCGGCGCCTCGTGAGCGCGGCACTCCTGGCACTGGGCTTGCGGCCGAGGCGCCCGGTCCCCGACGCACTCTTCGTCGATGACGCAGACCTCGCAGGTCCTTCCGCATCCGTCATCGCCGCAATACTCCGGCACACACCCTGCCGAGCAGTCCTCGGCGGCCCAATAGATCGCGGCCTCGAGCAGGTGCCCCGTGTCCGCCGTTCCGGAGTCGTGCAGCAAAAGCGTCCAGCGCCCGTCGATGGGCCCGCCATCGAGCGCCGCGAGCGCGCCGGGCTGCAGGGTGTGCCCGAAGACGCCGATGAAGTTCGAGAGACCCGCGGGCAGCCGCAGGACGACCGCCTTTCCCCCGGGGCTGGTCAAGGTGGCCGCGACGTCCTGCGGACGCTGGTGCTCGACCTCGAGATACAGGTAGGCGCCCTTGATCGCCCGGCCCTTGCCCGAGACCTCGGCGGAGACGGCCAGGCCGCTCTCCTTGCCTATCGCGTTCTCAGGCTGCTCGCGCGCCCAGCGGGCGAGCTCCAGCCCTTCGTGCCGGGGGGCGTCGGGATCGAGGCGCAGCTGCGAGAAAGGCCAGCCTCCGAACAGGCGCGGCACCGCGTCGAGGACCAGCTTGCGGTGCAGCTCCTCGGGCGGCCAGAAGGCCTGCACCTCCTTCCAACGCGCCGACTGCTCGACCGCGATGGCACCGGCCACATGGGGGGCGGACATGGACGTTCCGCTGAAGCCCGTGACCCCGCCCGCGTCGATGTTCACTCCCGGAGCGACCAGGTCCAGCTGTCCGCTGCGATCGCCGAAGCAGGCCAGGTCCCCGGCGTGCGCGAAACGCGTCGAGCACTGCGCCGAGCCGGGAGTGAGGTCGTACTGCGCGCCCACGGTCACCGCCAGGCTCACGCAGGCTGGAGATGCGATCCCGTTGCTGTACCCCGCGTTGCCCGAGGCCGCCGTGACCAGCACGCCCCGACTCTCCCATAAGGTGCGGAAGACGTCGAAGTACGGGCCCTCGTTGCAGGGGCGCGAAACGTTCGACTCGGTGCCGAGTGACATGTTCACCGCGACCAAGTGGTATTGCTCGGCATTGGTGATGAGCCACTGGATCGCGTCCAGCTCGCGGCGCAGCGAGCTGACATAGGATTTGGAGCTGTCGTCGTACGCCAGGACGTTCAGGGAGAGGATCCTCGTCTGCGGCGCCATCGCGAGCACGATGCCCGCCACGCTGGTGCCGTGCGCCTCGCCCGCGGCGACGTTCGCCATGGGATCGGGAGAGAAATTCTTCCACACCAGAACCGAGCACCCCAGCGCGCCCGGTTGGGGGCAGTCGCCGAAGGCCCCATTGTCGTAGCGAACTGCCGCGTCGATGACGGCCACCGAGGTGCCAGCCCCGGCGATGCCTCGCTCGTGGAAACGGTTGGCTCCGGTGAAGGCGAAGGAGGTGGTCGCCAGCGGCCTTGCCAGCCGATCGAAGTGGACCTTGGCGACGAGTGGGTCCACGGCAAGCGCATTCACGCCCTCGGCGTCGGCCTCCAGCGCGAGCAGCTTCAGGCTCGGCCAGCGCGAGAGAACGCGGCTGCGTGCTCCGGTGGCGAGGAGGCGGGATACGAGGCGCTCCTTGCGGGCCGAGAGCAGGGCTTCGCGAGCCAGGAGCCGCTTCTCGCGATCGAGCGCACGCGGGAGGAAGGCGAAGGGCCGGTCAGGCTCGGGCTCGACCAGCTCGACGATCACCACCTGGGTCGGCGAGCTCGCAAGGGCAGGGGCGATGAGCGGATCGATCCACGCGCTGGACAGCAGCGTCACCAACAGTCCCGGCAGCGTCACCATAGACATGTCTCTCCAAGAGCGGGCGCGGCAGAGCATCCGCTTCATCCGCAGCTGCCGGATTCATGCTCAGCTACTTCGTCGGCGAGGGGCTGGCCGAGAGGCATGTCGGCCAGGACCCGAACGGGGCGCTCCGGGGCAGTCGATGCGGGCGACGAGGCTGTCGCTGTGTGAGCCTCGACCGGCGGTCCTTCCGCGGGGGCCGAACCGGCTCCCCGTCGCCGCCATCTCGGCGTCTGCCGAAGAAGGCCGGTCCACGAAGGTCGAGAGGCCGACCACCCGTTGGAATCGCCCACAGGAACCCGCACTCGTGAGCTGCCAAGCGCACGAGAAGAGTCCCCGTGGAAGAGGTGGAAGGCCTCGAGTCACACGAGCTCGTACTCGTATCGCGGCGGCATGGTCTCGAAGCTCTGGGTGCACTTCCACTCGGTGCCCGCGGGGATGTTCTTGGGCAGCTCCGAGGGATCGCCCACCGTGACCGAGTCGCCGCGCCTGCAGCTTGGCTGCTCGCTCCTCTTCGTCGCGAGCTTGTACTCGTATCGCGGCGGCATGGTCTCGTAGCTGTTGGTGAGCGTCCACTCGGTGCCCGCGGGGATGCTCTTGGGCAGCTCCGAGGGATCGCCCACCTCGATGGAGTCGCCGATCTTGACGGTTGGCTGCTCGTTCCTCTTCGTCGCGAGCTTGTACTCGTATCGCGGCGGCATGGTCTCGTAGCTGTTGGTGAGCGTCCACTCGGTGCCCGCGGGGATGTTCTTTGGCAGCGCCGAGGGATCGCGTACCTCGATGGACTCGCCGAGCTTGTGGGTGCGGGCGGGCGCGACGGGCTCTGGGATGG
>JACRCT010000865.1 GCA_016218885.1 Deltaproteobacteria bacterium
CAGGCCTTCGAGGGCTGGCAGCAGCGCCTTGGCCTCACCGACCACGGCCGCCGCCCACCCCGCGCCCAGGAAGAAGCGCTGCGCCTGCGTTCGGGCCTCCTCGGCGCTGACCTCCAGCACCCGCTCCCGGTAGCGCTCGAGCCAGTCCGCGCCCCGACCGAAGCGCTTCATCTCCACCAGGGCCCGCGCGAGCTGGTCCACCGTCTCCAGAGAGAGCGGGAAGAGCCCGTTGGTGTAGCGCTTGGCCCGCGCCAGCTCGTCCTGGCTGGGTCCTTCCTCGCGGTAGAGGCGAGCCTCCTCCAGGGCCACGTCGATCAGCTCCCGCACCGACCGGGTCTCGGTGTAGCTGCTGACCACGAAGAGCCCGCCGGCCTCGGTCTCGGTGAAGTAGCTCGAGACCCCGTAGGAGAGCCCGCGGCTGACGCGGATCGCATCCATCAGGCGCGAGGCGAAGCTGCCGCCCAGCATCTGCGAGGACAGGCGTGCCGCTACGAGCTTGGGGTAGAGCCGCTCGGGGCCATTGCTCGCCAACCGGATCTGGGCCTGGTTGGCCTCGGGCTTGTCCACCAGCAGGATCGGCTTGCCTGCGATGGTCGCCACCGGCGGCACCGGCCGCTCCACCGTCTGCGGCCCGGACCAGCCCTCGAAGAGCGCGCGAGCCAGCTCGATCGCCGCGCTCCCGGGCAGATCGCCGGCCACCACCAGCGTGGTGCCGTCCGGCCGGATCCAGCGCTCGTGCCAGGCGACGCAGTCCGCGCGGCCGAACGTGGCGACGTCGCGGCGCGTGCCCCGGCCCGAGTGCGCATAGGGGTGCTTGCCCAGAGCCGCGCGGCAGATCGCCTCGCTGGCCAGGGTGGCCGGGTCGTCGAGGTCGGTGGCCAAGAGCGCCAGGGTCCGCCGGCGCGCGGCGATCACCTCCTTGGGGGGGAATGCCGGGGCCCGCAGCAGCTCGGCCACCAGCGCCATCGCCGGCTCCAGGTGCTCGACCGGCAGGGTCGCGGTGATCACCGTCGAGTCCGGGGAGGTCTCGAGCCGCAGGTCGACCCCCATCAGCTCCAGGGCCTCGTCGATGGCCGAGGCGGCCCGCCGGCGAGTCCCGCGCCGCAGCAGCTCCACCACGAAGTCGGCCAGGCCCGACTTGCCCCGCGGGTCCCGAGCGCTGCCGGCGCGAAAGGCGAGGCAGAACGAGGCCAGCGGAGCGTGGGGCTGCTCGGCGGCGACCACGACCAGGCCATTGCCGAGGCGTTGCTCGGTCAGAGGTGGGAGCGCCAGGGGTGCAGGGACGGGCGCGAGGGCGGTCTCAGCCATGGGCGGCCTCCTCTGCCTCGGAGCAAGCGGGCTCCAGGACGACCACCGAGCGGGCGCTCTCGCGGAAGACCTCCTGCGCGACCCGCTGGACCTCGGCGTTGGTCACCGCGGCATAGCGCTCGGGGATCTGCAGGGCGGCGCGCCAGGAGCCCAGCAGCTGCTCGTAGGTTCCCAAGGTGTGGGCCCGCCCATTATTGGTGGAGAGCTCGCGAAGCACCTGCGCCCGGAGCTGCCCCTTGGCACGCCCCAGCTCGAGATCGGTGAACCCGCGCCGGGCCACGCGCCCAAGCTCGCGATCGATCACCTGCAGGGCCCTCTCTGCGTGGACCTTGGGGTTGAGCTCCACCAGTACCTGGACCAGCCCGCGATCGACCTTCCACGCGTAGTCGACCATCACATTGGCGGCCAGCAGCTGCTCGTAGACGAGCTTGCGCATCAGCCGCGCACCCTCGCCTGCACAGAGCGCGTACTGGATCACGTCGAGCACCACGGCATCCGGGCTGGCCCCCGCGGGCGCCTTGTAGCCGACGGCGAGGGCCTCGGAGTGGGCAGGGAAGCGCACCCGGGAGCGACGCTCGCCGCGCTGGCGCGGCTCGGTGGAGACAGGCAAAGGGACGGGCGGACCGCGGGGGATGTCGCCGTAGCGCGCCTCGATGGCCGCCAGCGCCCGCGCCGGGTCCAGGTCCCCTACCGCCCAGAGGGTGGCGTTGTTGGGGGCGTAGTAGGTGCGGAAGAACTCCAGGCAGTCCTCACGGCGGATGGCCTCGATGTCGTCCATCCAGCCGATGACCGGCCAGCGATAGGGATGGGCCGAGTAGCACAGCGCGTAGAGCTCCTCGTCGAGCACTCCCAGCGGCTCGTTCTCGACGCTGAAGCGGCGCTCCTCCTTGACCACCTTTCGCTCGCTCTCGAGCGTGGGAGCAGCCAGGGCCAGCGAGCGCATGCGATCGCTCTCCAGGTCGAGCACCAGGTCGAGAGCCTCGGCCGCGAAGTCCTCGTAGTAGGCGGTGACGTCGTGGGAGGTATAGGCGTTGGAATGGCCGCCGTTGCTCTCCAGGAGCCGATCGAACTCCTTGGGCCCGTAGCGGGCCGCGCCGTTGAACATCATGTGCTCGAAGAGGTGGGCGATCCCCGTGATGCCGGGGCGCTCGTTGCGCGAGCCGACGCGGAAGAACGTGTAGAGAGAGACGGCGGGCACGTGGCGGTCTGCCAGCAGCCGCACCTTCAAGCCGTTGGCGAGCTCGTGCTCCTGGACCTCGAAGAGCCGGGGGTCCACTGGCCGCGGGGGCGCCAGCGCGCGGCCCATCACGCGCGCCGCCGAGGGCTGGCGGCGCCCTTTCCCGCGCGGGAGAAACTCGGGTCCTGAGCTCATGGGCGCCTCGCACGAGAAGCAGAGGCTGAAACCTACGGGTCGGGGTCGCCTTGAGCAAGCGGGCCGAGCACCGCGACCTGGCCTGACGCGCCGCGTCTTGCGAGCGCGGTCCAGCGCCACGACGTCGGTAGGCCGGCCCTGAGCAATGGCACCGCCCGCGCTCGGTCACGGCCGCCTCGGCCTCCAAGGGGCTTCTTCGACGAGCTTTTCCAGAGTGCCAGCGGCACGCACTTCTATACGTATAGAAGACTCAAGCTCCTGAAATTACGACACATGCATCCTGAAAATGTCGCGCCGCGTCACGATCGCGGGCCAAGCCACGCACCCGGGGAAGCGGCCACAGCTGGCCGCAGGCCTGTCAACCGCCTACTCCGGAGGCGCCCCGATGAGGCTGGCGAGGTAGTCCTTGTTGATGGCGGTGGCGAAGGCCGCCTCCTTGCTGATCCGCTTCTTCTCGACCAGGTCCGCGAGCGCCTGCTCCAGGGTCTGCATCCCTTCTGCCTTGCCCGACTGGATGGCAGAGGAGATCTGGAAGGTCTTCCCCTCGCGGATGAGGTTGGAGACGGCGAAGGAGCAGACGGCGATCTCCAAGGCGCAGGCCCGACCCTTTCCGTCGGCGGTGCGCACCAGTTGCTGGCTGAGGATGCCTCGCAGGCAGTTGGCGAGCAGCGAGCGGGCCATCTCCTGCTCCGCCTGCGGGAAGACGTCGATCATCCGGTCCACCGTCTTGGCCGCGCTGTTGGTGTGCAGAGTGCCGAACACCAACGCCCCGGTCTCGGCGGCGGTGAGCGCCAGCGAGATGGTCTCCAGGTCGCGCATCTCCCCCACCAGGATGACGTCCGGGTCCTGGCGGATGGCCACCCGCAGCGCCCCGGCGAAGGAGGTGGCGTGGGGCCCGATCTCGCGCTGCGTCACCAGCGACTTGCGGTTCTCGTGCACGAACTCGATGGGGTCCTCGATGGTGAGGATGTGCGCGGCGCGCTCGAGGTTGATGTGGTGGATGATCGACGCCAGCGTGGTCGACTTTCCGCTTCCGGTGGGGCCGGTCACCAGCACCAGCCCATGCCGCAGCCGGGCGAAGCGCTCGATGGTCGGGGGCAGGCCCAGCTCGGCGATGGTGGGGATCTTGGTGGGGATCACCCGCAGCACCGCGCCGCCGCCTCTCTGCTGGCGGAAGACGTTGACCCGAAAGCGACCGCGCGATCCCATCTGGTGGGCGAAATCCAGGTCGGCGAGCGACTCGTCGCCCTCGCGCTGACGCATGCGCTCGGGGGCGATCTCGTCGACGAGCTTCTCGACGTCCGCGGGGCTGAGCGGCGCCTCTCCGGAGATGGCCACCAGGCTGCCATGCAGGCGCAGCAGAGGCGGGCGTCCCGCGGAGAGGTGCAGATCGCTGGCGCCCTTCTCCAACAGGACCTCGAGGAAACGATCGACGCCGCTCATCCTTGGGACTCCTCTTCCTTCCTAGCCGCGGCGAGGGGTGGTCGCGCCCGACTGTCCCGGACGCTGGCTCGCAGCGGCCTGGGATGGGCGCCGTTGCTGTCCGCTGGCAGCGCCCAGCTGCTTCTCGAGCTCCTCCGGCTTGTCCATGTTCGCCATGGCCACCTGCGCCGTGATGCGTCCGGACTTGGCCAGGGCGATGATTGAGTCGTCCATGGCGCACATGCCTCTTGCCCGGCCCATGCGCAGGACGTTGGGAATCTGGAAGGTCTTGCCCTCGCGCACCAGGTTGGCCACCGACCGGTCGGAGAGGAGGAGCTCGAAGGCCGCCACCCGGCCCTTGCCGTCCGCCGCGGGCAGCAGCCGCTGGGAGATCACCCCGCGCAGCGACTCGCTGACCATGCTGCGGATCTGCAGCTTCTGCTCGCCGGGGAAGACGTCGATGAGGCGGTCGAGGGTGCGCGCCGAGTCGATGGTGTGCAGCGTGCCCAGAACGAGGTGTCCGGTCTCGGCGGCGGTGATGGCCAGCTGGATGGTCTCGAGGTCGCGCAGCTCGCCCACCAGGATGACGTCGGGGTCCTCGCGCAGCGCCGAGCGCAGGGCCTCGGCGAAGGACCGCACA
>JACRCT010000866.1 GCA_016218885.1 Deltaproteobacteria bacterium
CACCTCGCTCAGGGCAGACCAGTCGTGGGCCTCCTTGTAGAGCCGGTCGAGGGCCGGCAGCGCGGCCCGCGAGACCGACGGATCGAAGGCGCGCGCCTTCTCGTGGTAGTTGATGGCCCGCTCGGACTCGTCGAGCTTCAGGTCGTTGAGCTGGGCGAGCTTGAGGCAGACCGCTGCGGCGTCGACGCCGTCCAGGCGCGGCAGCTCCTCCTCGTAGAGACCAGCCAGCTCCTCGTGGGTCTCCGCCTGGTCTGCCGTGCGCTCCAGCGCGTCGCGGGTCGCCGCGTCGGAGGGATCCTCGCGGAAGGCCTTGCACAGGGCCATGAACGCCAGATCGGGCCGCTCCTGGTGCTGGTTGCGGATGCGCGCCAGCTCGCCCAGGTGCTTCTTGCGGGAATTGAGGTCGACGCCCGCGGTCGCCCGGTCCTCGAGGAGCTTGGCGAGCTTTCCGAGGTTGTTGACGGTCCGGTAGGCCTCGGAGAGCAGATCCGCGGCTTCGTCGTAGGTCGGCTCCTTGGCGAAGACGACCTCCAGCCGCGCGATGGTCTCCTCGTGGCCGGGGCGCGCCTGCAAGACCTCGCGATACAGCGCCATGGCGCCGCTGCGATCGAGGAGCCGCTGCTCGCGCACCTGCGCAAGCCGGAACTTCAAGCTGAGCACCTGCTCCACCCTGCCCTGCCGGTCTGCCAGCGCGATCTCCCTGGCCAGCACGTCGGCGAGCTCCGCCCAGCGCTCCTCGGCCTGGCAGAGCTTGTCCAGCCGCTCCAGCGCCAGGGCGTCATCCGGCGAAAGCTCCAACAGACGCCGATAGGTGGCGATGGCGCCGGCGCGGTCCCCCACCCGCTCGTCCTGGAGCTCTCCCACGCGACGAAACAGCTCGGCGCGCTTGGCGGGGTCCTGCGCCGCGGCCAGCTGGCGACGCAGCACCTCGAGCAGATCGTTCCACTGGCCGGCGTCGCGGAAGAGCGAGGCCAGGCCGTCGAGCGCCTCGGGGTCGCCGGGGGCGAGCTCGAGCAGGCGCTTGAAGGCCGCGATGGCCTGATCTGCTTCGCCGATCTCCGTCATCACCAGTCGCGCCAGGGCGCGCTGGAGGGCGGTGCGCGCCTCGTCGGTGCGGGCCTTGTCCACCTCCTGCGCGAGCAGGTTGGCGCACTCCTCCTCGGCACCCGCGGGCTTGGCGTACTGGATGACCGCGGCGAGCGCTTCGGGGTCGTCGGGCAGCGCTTCGAGAGCGCGCGCGGCGTACACATAGGCCATCTCGATGCTCTGCAGCGAGGTGGCGTACAGCTCGGCCACGCGTCGCAGGAGCATCGCCTTCTCGACGGGCGGCGCCGCCTGCGAGCGCGCCTCCAGCATCTGCACCAGCTTCAGGTAGTCGCCCCCTTGGGCGAAGACCGGCTCAAGCGCCATCGCTGCCTCCGCCTTCAAGCCCCCCTCGCCCCTGGCCATCTGCTCCAGCGCAGCCACCGCGCCGGCGTGGCCGGGGCGACGGGCCACCACCTCCTGGAAGATCGCCAAGGCCGCACGCGGGTCGGCGAGCCGGGTGAGCTTGATGCGACCCACCAGTACCTTGAGTTCCAGGCTCTCTTCGAGCTTCCCCTGCCCTTCGGCCTGCTCCGAGCGCCATTGCGTCAGCTCGGCCAGCTCATCGAAGCGCCCACACTCGGTCAGCAGCCGCGGCAGCGCCCCCAGCGCCTGCGGGTCGTCCTCGTGGATCTTGCGGATCTCGCGCCAGGCCGCGACGGCGGCGTCGCGGTCGCCCAGCTTCTCCTCGCAGATCTGGGCTATCTCGACCAGCAGCTCGCGCTTCTTGGCGGGCTCGGCGCCCACCACCTGCCGCCACAGCACCGCCACCAGCTCGCGCAAGCTGGAGGTCCGCCGATAGATGCGCGACAGCGTCTCCAGCACCGCGACGTCGCCGGGCGCGCGCCGGTAGACCTCCTCCCAGGCCGCCGCGGCGCGATCGGGCTGGCCCAGCCGGTCGCCGTAGACCGCACCCAGGCGGCGCCACAGCTCCAGCTGGACCCCCTCGTCCTTCTCGTGCTCCAGCTCGTCCTCATAGGCCGCGGCCAGCTCCTCGAAGCCGCCTGTCTCCGCCGCCAGACGCTCGAGCTCCTCGCGGATCGCAGGGTCGTGCGGGTCTTCGCGGAAGCAGCGCAGCGAGGAGGCGAAGGCCAGCGGGCGCTGGCCCATGGACTCCCGCAGCCGGGCAATCTCGCGCAGCACCTCCAGGCGCTCCTCCTTGGCGGACTGGCCGGCGCGCACCTCGAGCACGTCGGAGAGACGCCGGGCATCGTTGATGGACCGATAGAACGGCTCGAGCACCCGGGCCGCCAGGGGCCGCGCCTGCTCATTCTGGAAGACCCGCTCCAGGCCCGCCACCGCGGCCGCCTCGCCGGCGTTCTCGGTGAGCACGCGGGAATAGGCCTCGATGGCCTCCGCGAGCTCTCCTTCGCCTTCCAGGAGCTGGCCGCGACGCAGCAGCAGCGCGCGCCGTGAGGGCGCATCCTCGGTGGCGTCCGCCAGGAGCCGGAGCACGTCGGCATGCTCGTGGTCGTGATGGAGCCGCTCGTAGACGCGGTCCAGCAGCTCCAACGCGCCGCGGTGCTTGGGCGAGAGGACCAGCACTGCGCGAGCAAGCTCCAGCGCCGCTTCGTCCTCGCCGGCCTGCATCTTGGCCAAGCCAGCCTGCAGCAGGATTCCGGCGCGCGCCGCCGGGTCCTGAGTGAGGGCGGCCTGCTGCTTGTAGACCTCGGAGAGCTCGCGTGCGTTCTGGCTCTTCTCGTGGAGCTTGGCCAGGGCCTCCAGCGCTTCGCGATCGCCGGGCATCTCGGCCAGCAGGTTCTTCCAGAGACCGACCGAGAGCTCGGACTCCCCCAGGTGCGCGCGCAGCTGCGCAGCACGACGTAGGCTGTAGAGCCCCACCTCGTCACCAGGCACGGCCCCTTCGGCCACCGTCTCGTAGACGTCAGCGAGCTCCTCCCAGCTGCCGGTGTCGCGCGCCAGCCGCTCCAGCTCGGGCCCGACGTGCTCGCGGTCGATCGCCTCGATGAAGGCGCGACAGGCCGCCATGAAGGCCATCTCGGGCCGGCCCATGTCCAGCTCGTAGATCTTGCGGATCTCCGCCCAGAGACGGGCCTTCTCGGTCGGGGTGGCCTGGGCCAGCGCCGCTTCGCGCAGCGACACCCGCCGGGCATGCTCACCCGCGCGCTCCAGCGCGGGGTCGATGAGCTTGGTCGCCTCAGGGCTTCCCGGCCCCCCGGACTTGGCCCAGGCCTCGAGCGCGGCGCGAGAGTTGGCGTGGGTCGGATCCTCGCGGAGGATCGCCCCGAACAGCTGCAGCGCTGCGTGGGGGTCGTTGAGGACATTGCGCTTGAGCTCGGCCAGCCGGAAGCCGGCTTCGCGGCCGGCGGCGTTGTTGCCCTCCTGGACGCGGCGCAGCTCGAGCGCGTAGGCCAGGTCCTGCGGGCGCTGCAGCTGGGTGTAGAGGCGGTCCAGCGCCAGCGCGGCGTCGCGGTCGAGAGGGTCGGCCTCGGCCAGGGCGCGGAAGCAGTCGGCGGCCTCGTCCGGACGCTTGAGGACGCCCTCGAACAGGGTGCCTGCCTCGCGGAACAGGACGGTCTTCTCCTGATCGTCGTAGATGATCTTGGCGAGCCGCCGGCAGATCTCGGCCAGCTCCGGCCAGCGCTCGGCGAGCCGATAGAGCCGATGCAGGCCTCGCAGCCCGTCGATGTTCTCCGGCTCGAGCTCGAGGATACGTGCCAGATAGACGATGGCCTGCTCGCGATTTCCGAGCTTGCGCTCGCTGACCTCGGCGAGCTCACGGAACAGCGGTACGGCCTTCTCGCCGGTGGCAGCGGAGGCCGCCTCGCCGAGGATCTCGGCGTAGGCGTCGAGAGAATCGGAGTCCTCGGCGGCCTTGCGGGTCGCCACTCGCAGCTGCGCGTCGGCGGGAGTGATGCGCAGCGCTCGCGCCAGCGTGGCGAAGGCCAGCGGCGGGTGGCGCAGATCGACGGCATGGATCTGCGCGATGCGCTTGAGGAAGGCGACCTTCTCGAAAGCCTCGCTGGCGACCTCGGCCAGGACCTCGAGCGCATAGACCAGCTTGCGGAACTCCTTGCTCGCCTCGTAGGACGGCACCAGGGCCCGGGCGGCCGCTTCGCGCATCTCCGGCGACTGCAGCATCTTCTCGAGGGCGGCGAGCGCCTCCGGGTCAGAGGGGCGCTCGGCGAGCACCGCGGCGTAGTTGACCACCGCCTTGGAGCGATCACCCTTCTCCTGCAGCTTGGAGAGCCTCAGGCGCAGGCGGGCGACCTTCTCGCGCTCCCCGGCCTTCTCGGCCATCGCGAGCTCCTGGCCCAGCGAGCCCTCGAGCCCCTTGAAGTCCTTCGCCGCTTCGTAGAGGCGCGACAGGTGAGGCAGAAGCTCCGCCTCCGGAGCCCCGGCGGCGAGGCCCTTCTCGAGAGCGGCGGCGGCCTCTGCGGGCCGGCCGAGGCGATCGCAGACCTTGGCGAGCTCGACGAGCAGCGCGGCATTTCCAGGCTCATGGGTCAGCCGCAGCTTGATGGCGCGCTCGGCATCCGCCCAGCGCTCCGACCGAACCGCCAGCTTCTGCAGCAGCTTGGGCGCCTCGGCGTGACCGCCCGGAAGGACCATCGCCAGATCCAGCGCCTGGATGGCCAGGTCGACCTGGCCGCCGGCCTCGGCGTGCTGGGCGGCCTTGAGCATCAGCTCGAGCTGGATCTTGGTGTCGCCCAGCTTGTCGGCGACGTCCATGTAGAGCGCGGCGAGCTCGTCCTGGGAGGAGAGCTCCTGAGCGAGGCGCTCGAGGACGGTGCGCACCTCGCCCTCGTTGGGCGAGAGCCGCAGAGCCTGCTCGAGCCATCCGAAAGCGCCCCGACGGTCGGCCAGCTTCTCCTCGAGGATCTGGGCGAGCTGGCGCATCAGCGCGGTGCGGCGGGGCAGCTCATGAGTCCCGGCGATGAGGGTCTGCAGGGCCTGGCTGGTACGGACGTGATCGGCGTTGGCCTGGTAGAGCGGCAGGCAGGCCTCGGCGATCCGGCGGGCGAGGACGCCTCCGGCGGCGATCTTCTCGAGCCCCGAGAGCACGCCGGGGCGGGTGGGCTCCTCGGAGAGCAGCTCGAGGAGCAGCTCTGCGGCCTCTTCCTTGCGGCCGAGCCGGTCGGCGAGCACCTGCGCGCGACGAGCTCGCCACTCGCGAGACTCATCTGCGCTCTTGGCCAGACCGGCGAGCTTGCCGGCGATGCTCGCCACCTCGTCCCACTGCTCGAGAGCGGCGCAAGCCGCCCCGAGCCGCTGAAGGGTGTCCACGTGGTCGGGGGCAATCTCCAAGATGCGCCGGTAGACCTCGAGCGCGCCGTGCGGGTCCTTTCCCGACTCCTCCAGGGCGCGCGCCATCTTCTCGAGGATCTCCTTGCGCGCAGCTGGGTCCTTGACGAGCTCGAGCTGCCGCTCGTAGCCCTGAGCCAGCTCCTGGTGAGCGCCGGTGCGCGAGAGGAGCGACTCGATCGCCGCCGCTGCTTGCGGATCCCCGGGGGCCAGCTCGAGGACGCGGTTCCACAGGGCGCGCGCCTCTTCGAGCTTCCCCAACGGCTGGTCGGAGAGCTCTGCTGCCCGTCGGAGCAGCGCGAGCCCCACCGGGGTCGAAGCGAGGTCGGCCGCGAGCTTGAGGGCGCGCACCGCCTCGCCCCACCTGCCCGCCGCAGCCGCTTGCGCCTCGAGCCCGCGGAGGATCTCCGGCTCGCCGGGGTCGAGCAGCAGGGCACGGGAGAGCGCGCGCACGGCATCGTTGGGCCTCCGAAGCCGCTCGCCATACAGGCCTGCCAGGCGCCGGAGGCCTGCCAGGCGGGCCGTCTTCTCGGGCTCGGCCTGCAGCACCAGCTCCAGCGTCTGCGCGAGCCTGTCGGGCTCGCCCGCGGCCTCGTAGAGCGGCACCAGCCGGCGCGCTGCTTCCAGGCAGGTTGGGTCCGACTCCAGGGCGGCCTCGAGATGTGCCTTGGCACCAGCGCGGTCGGACAGACGCGCCTCGAGCAGCTCGGCCAGCCTCAGGCGCAACATGACCTGGGACCGTTTGTCGGGGAGGGTGGCGAGGTGTCGCTCGAGCAGCGCCACCGCCTCCTGCGGGCGGGAGTCGTCCAGCAGGAAATCGACCGCCAGGCCCACCCCCTCGGCACGCGAGGCGTCGACCTGCGCGGCCTTGAGCAGGGCAGCCAGCGCACCGGCGCGATCGTCCAGGCGCACCACGCGGACCATCGCCAGGCGCAGCAGGATCTCGACCTGGGAGAGCCGCTCGCGGGTCTGGGTCGCCAGCTTCTCGAGCGACGCGGCAAGGCCTTGCCAGTCGCTGGTGGCCTGCGCCAGCCGCTCGAGCGCGTCGAGCGCGCCAGGCATGCCCGGCCAGAGCAGCAGGGCGCGGTCGATGAACTCGCGGGCCTTCTTGCCCCCCTCCTCGGAAGAGTCGAAGGTCGCGTGGGCCTGGGCCACCGCCAAGAACAGCTGGGCCATGCGCTTTCGGTCGCGCTCCTCGTTCGCCTCGAGCCGCAGGCTGCGCACACGCTCCTGCCAGGTCTCCCGGTAGGCCACGATGGCGGCTTTGACCGCCTGGGCGCGAGCGTGGTGAGGGTCGAGCGCGAGAGCAGAGTCCGCGGCGCGGACGGCGACGGAGTGCTCGGGAGGCGAGTTCTGCAGACTCTCGGCAACCGCGACGTAGCGATCGGCCATCCCCTCCGGACCGAGCTGCGCCCGCATCTGGTCGGCGGTGTGGAGGGCCAGCGTCCAGCGCCCTAGCTGCACCAGCGTGTCGAAGGACCGCAGCCAGGCCTCGCGGCAGGTGGCATCGGCGCGCAGCGTTCGCTGCCAGGCCAGCACGGCGCGATCGCGCCGCCCGAGCCTCTCCTGCACCGAACCGAGCTCGAGCCAGATGGGAGCAGCGTCCAGGCCACTGGCCTCGAGCGCCCGCTGCTCGAGCACAGCGGCCAGCGCCGCGAGGTCGCCTCTGGATTCGTAGATGACCTTGAGCCCCTCGAGCGCAGCAGGCTCATTGCGCCGCGACACCAATGCGCGTTGGTAGAGCTCCTCGGCACGGGCCAGGTTGTTGAGCTGGGTGCGAAGCAGGTCGCCAGCGCGCGCCCACAGCTGCGGGGCGCCAGGGGCATCGGGGAGCAGCTTGGCTCGCTGCTCGTAGAGCTTGAGCAGGTCATCCCAGCGGGAGGCACCCGAAAGAAGATTCTCCAGCTCGCGGAAAGGCGCCTCGTCGGCGGGCGCACGATCTAGCGCCGCGAGATGCTTCTCGATCAGGTCTTGCACGGGCCTATCCGTTTCCTGTGGGGTCGTTGCCGCCTCAGCCAAGCTAAGGCCTTAGAACAAGAGGGGAAACTATAGTCGCTCCCGGCAAGCAAGGGCAACCATCCGCCCGGGCCTCGGCGGGAACCAGGGCGCGAGAAGACACCCCTTGCCCAAACAGGGAGGGTCGGTCAATGGCCCTTGCGCCGAGCGGGGTCTCTAGAAGCTATAGCGAAGGGTCGGGGAGAGAGAGAACCCCGGTCCCATGTGCTGGATGCCGTAGAAGAAGTCGGCGGAGAGGCCCAGCGAGAAGTGGCGCAAATGGGTGAAGTACTCGAGGCCGACTCCGCCCAGAAGCGCGATGTCCCCACCCTCGTAGAAGTTCTTGGGGCTCATCAGCGCGTACCCACCGCCGAGCCGCGCGTAGAGGTAGAGCCTCTTGACGCTGTTGGAGTCGGCGAATCCGATCGGGCTCACCTTGACCATTCCGCCGAGGAGCAGGCTGGAGAAGTTTCCCTGCATCGGCGAATTGCTGCCCTCGGGGGTGAAGTCGCTGCTGAAACCGGAAGGCGTGCTGATGCTGGAGCCCATGACGAGCACGGCCAGGGAGAGGAAGTCCTGGATCTCGTAGCCCGCCGTGATGCCGAAGGAGCGGCCAGGCGAGAAACCGCCATTGCCGGCGCTCTTGGGGCCGAACAGGAACAGGCCGCCGGCCTCGACGCCGAAGTACGCGCCGTGCTCGACCTCGTTGACCTTGAGCGCAGGGCGGTCCTCCGCCGGAGCTGAGGCTTCACCTGCCGCCGCGAAGGAGCCAGTGGGGAGCAAGCAGCAGAGGACGATGACGAGGTTTCTCATGGTCTTGGTCTTGGGCTCGATGGGGAGGGCGGGAAGATGCCGGACGAGATTCAAGCAGCGCTGGGGTCATCTGGCAAGGAGCCAGCAAGGCAAGACCCAAAAAGAGACAGGGCGGGTGCGCATGCCCCGCCCTGCCTCGCTGGCATTCGATCGGACCGTGGCGCGCCTACTCGCCTGACTGCTTGAACACGAAGGGATAGGTGACGATGACCGCGCCTCCGCCCTTGGGGCTGGGGAACTTCCACGACCTGACGCGGACCGCGATGCACTCGGAGAGGTTGGCCTCGTTGAGGGTCGAGCCCTCGGCCACCTTGGCGCTCTGCACGTCGCCGTTGGGCGCGATGACGAAGCGTACGGCAATCTTGCCGGCGAGGTTGGGCTTGCTCGACAGCTCGTTCTCGTAGCAGTAGCGGATCTGCCCGATGTTGCGGCGAATGACCTGGCGGATGAGCTCCTTGTCGAGCGAGCCCTGCACCACCGAGTCCTCGGAGCTGATGCCGACGTCGACCTTCTTCTTGGGATCGAGGTTGGCCACCCCGGTACCGTAGCCCGAGAGGCCGCCGCCGCGGCCCTTGGTGCCGATGCCGCCGATGCCGATGGTGTTGCCCATGCCGCCGCCACCCGTGCCGGTGCCCTTCAGGCCCAGGCCGCCGAAGCCTCCGGCGTCGCCGACGCGCGAGCCGAACATGTTGCCCACGGCTCCCTTGATGTCTCCCCCCAGGCCGCCTTGTCCGAAGATGGTGGACAGGCCGCCTCCGCCCATCCCGGCGCCGATGGTCTTGAGCAGACCGGAGTTCTTGACGAGGTCCTTGGCGTTGATGTCGATGGCCTTGGGAGCGGAGCGGTTGGTCTTGTTCTGGGCCAGGTCCTTGCGGCCCATCTTGCCCTCCTCCCCCTTGTGCTTCTCGGCATTCTCGCCGGGCTGCGGGTCCTTGATGTCGTTGAGCTTCTCGAGGAGGGCGTTCTTCTTCGGTTTGGCCGCCTCGGAGATCAAGAACTTGGCAATCGTCAGCCGGTTGGCGGTGAGATCGTCGGCCACCACGTCGGCATCGGTGTGCGTAGCGGCGGTGATCACGAAGACGCCGAACACGAACGCCAGCAGGAGGAAGAGGTTGATGAAGCGATAGTCGATGGACTCCGACAGCGGTACCGCCACCTTGCGGGGCTGGCCGCTGTAGGCAAGCTCGGCGCGAATGCCGCAACCCAGGTCCACCCAGGCGAAGTCGGTGGAGCGCACCTCGTGCGAGCCGCCGCTCAGCTTCTTGACGTCACCTTCACGATCGAGCTCGCCGACCATGCCCGGGCCCAGATTCACCGTGAAGTTGCCGCCCGAGGCACTGACCAGCTCGAACTCCGTGGCCCCGAGCTGGTCGCTCTCGATGCGGAGGTCGCAGCGACGAGTGCTGCCGATGAACAGCGGTGTCGGGGTGCTGTGCTGAGAGACCTGGAGAATCTGGTCACCCCACAGATAGCGAATCTGCAGGCTCAGCTGCTTGGCATCCTTGGGGGCGCGGCGGGGCTCCGGCTTCTGCGGGACGTAGGAGGCGAAAGCCTTGTCCTGGAAGGCAAGCTCGCGGAACCGAGAATCCTCAGCGATCAACCCCTGGTCGTACGGCGGCTGCTCGGGCGAAGGCTCGTTGTCGAAGTCGGCTGGGGGAGGCGGCGGCGCGACGGAGATCGCCGGGGCGGCGACCGGAGCAGGAGCAGGAGCAGGAGCAGGAGCAGCGGCCACGGCAGCGGCCAGGACCGGTGCCGGAGCAGCGATTGCGGGTGACTGGACCGGAGCAGGGCGGGGCAGCGTCGCCACCTCGGTCACCGACTCCGGCGCCGGCGCACCCTGCGACGCGGTCGCCATGGCGGCGAGACCTGCACCGCGCTCCACGACGATGCGGGTTGCCCCGATGCGGATCTCGTCGCCGAACTCGACGAAACCCTTGTTGACCCGCTTGCCGTTGAGATAGGTGCCCTCGACGCTGCCCATGTCGACGATGGAGAGCTTGCCGTCGCCCTCGACGTTGAGCACCGAGTGGATACGCGAGGCCTTCTCGTCATCGAGGCACAAGTGGGCGGTAGACAATCGCCCAATCTTGATCATGTCGCGCTCGAACTCCTTGGTCGCGACCAGCTCGTCGCCCTTGAAGACCTTCAACCTCAGTGGGACGGCCATGGGCTCTCCTCGGCGTTTCGCCATCCCCACGAGGGGGACGGGGTGCTGGCTCGTTGGACAACTCATCGAAGGCTGCGGTTCCCCAAGCGTCGCTGCAGGCTAGAGGTCGCTGACCGACTGCAGGACCTTGTCTTTGAACTCTTCCCGAATGCGAATGAGGTTGGTGTGATTCACCTTCTTGCGCGCCTCGACATATTCGCCGTCGGGTTTGGTCAGATCGCCCTGAATGGTGTCATCTTCGAAGTTGATCACCTGGGGGCCTCTGTCCCTCCTCTCCGCAGCTCCGGCCATCGCCGGCGCGAAGAGGACCAACCCGAGGAGCAGCGCGCGGATCATTGGCAAACCTCCTTCAGGACGCGAAATTCTACCATACGCACTCACTAGAACTGCTCGACCGGCTCGTCGGCGGTGCTGGAGCCGGAGGCAGGAGCTTCCTTCTTGCTCTCCGGCTTGGGCTTGGGCTCTGGCTCGGGGGCCCGCTTCGGCTCAGGCTTCGGCTCAGGTGCGGCCTTGGGCTGGTCGGCCGGAGCGGCCGACTTGCCGTCGCTGGATTGGAGAGCGGAATCGACCGCTTCGCGAGCCTCGCGCTGGCGCTTCTCGCGATCCTGCTGCTTCTTGGCCTCCTCCTCCGCCTTGGCCTTGTCGGCCTCCTCCTTCTTCTTCTGCTCCTCGAGGCGCTTGTTCTCTTCAGCCTCCTTCTTGGCTCGCTCCTCGGCGGCGGCCTTCTCCAGCTTGAGCCGTTCCTCCTCGGCCTTGGCCTCCTGCATCGCGCGGATGTACTGCTCGCACTCCTTGATGTTCTCGTAGACGGGGTGATCCCCGGCGACCGCGCCACCCGAGAGCTCGATGAATTTCTTGTAGTAGCTCAGCGCCTTCTCCGGCGCGTCCTTGCTCTTCTGGAAGATGAGGCCCAGGAAGAAATAGGGTTCGGGGAGCTTGGAGTCGGCCTTCATGGCCGTGTCGTACTCCGCCATCGCCTTGTCGACCTGGCCCAGCCCCTTGTAGGACAGCCCGAGGTTGATGCGGGCGGCCAGATTCTTGGGGTCATATTGGACGATCTTCCGGTATTGCTCTCCGGCGTTGACCCAGTCGCGATGCCTGACCGCGATATCAGCGAGCGCGACACGGGCGGCCAGATAGTCGTCGCGCTCCTTGAGTGCGTGCCTGAACTGCTGCACTGCCCCCTGCTCGTCATTCTCTTTGAGGGCGATGAGCCCCATCGTGAAGTAGAGCTCGGGGTCCTGCGAGAGGCGGGTGGCGCGCAAAGCCACCAGCTTGGCCATGTTCAAGTTGTTGCGCTCCAGATAGGTGCGCATCATGACCTTGTAGGCGGTGAGGTTCTGGGGCTCGCGCATCAGCGCTTCGCGGGCATACTTCATGGCGCGCTCGTGGTCGCCGCTCTCGCGGTACAGCGAGGCGATGCGCGCTCGGGCTGCACCGTCGTCGGGGTTCTTGCGCAGGATCTCCTTGTAGAGCTCGGCCGCCTCCGCAGGCTTGCCCTCGTTCTCGGCCATCACCGCCAGGTTCTCGGCGGCCTGCTTCAGGGATGGCTTCTTGTCCAGCGCGCGCTGATAGGCGCGACGGGCGTCATCGGGGCGGCGCTCATGCTCGTAGATCACGCCCAGGTTGAACCACGCCTCGCCGAAGCGATCGTCTGCGTCGACCACCGCCTTGAACTTGCGCTCCAGAAGCTGCCAGTCGAAGACGTGGATCTGCTTCTGATCCTGGTAGCTCTTGACCGCGTCCTCGAAGAGGCGCAGCGACCGTCCCGTGACCAGGTCCTCGGGGCGGACCGCACCCGCAGCTCCGTTCTTGGAGCCCCCACCGCCGGAGCGGTTGTCGTCCGAGTCGGAGGTGGGTTTGGTCTGGGCACCCGGGCAGGCGGCAAGAGCCACGGCGGCCAAGGCGGCGAAGGCGATGGGATGAAGGGGCGAAGACCGTGTCATCGGAGGCTCACCTTGAAGCGCGTCGCTAATTGAGGAGGTCGGGATCGTCGGGCTCGGTCCGGGGCCGCTCGTTCTTGGCTGGAGGCTGCCTGTCGGCCGGCTGGGTTGGCTTGTCCTCAGCCGGTGGCGAGTCGACGACCTGGGCCTTGGGGGAGGGCCGGGAAGGCTCCTCCTGGGGCGCGCCGATGCGGCTCGTGTCCGGAGACGGCTCCTCGATGGCCTTGGGCTTCTCCTTCGGGGGAGGCGGGATCGGCTGGACGGTGGCGAGGATCGGGCTGCCCGCGCGCATCTCGGGACCCGTCTTCATGGGCAGCGGAGTCTCGGTCATCTTCGGGTACTGCTGCGGCTTGTACTTCTCCGAGAGCAGGTCGAGCGCCTTGTCCGAGCAGTCGTTGTAGATGGCCAGCTCGCGCGACTTCTCCACGGTGAGCGCGAAGGCATCGGCAGCCTTCTCCTCGACGGGCGCCGCCCACTGAATCAGCTGGTCGCGATAGGCCTGCTCGAACTGCTGCGCGGCGTCCACCAGCTGGGCCTTGATGCCATGGAAGGTCTCCTCAGGCACGGCCTCGCGCAGCTCCTTGGGCCACCTGGCCCAGGGAGTATTCCAGTAGGGCAGAAGCGGCCCAGCGCCGGCCTTCTTGAGCTGCTCCTTCGGGAAGGGCATCTCCGGCACGGGGGCACTGATCAGGCTGTCCGCGAAGTTCTTGTAGAGCAGGCCGATCTTGTAGAGGGAGCAGATGGCGGGCTCCGCCGCCTTGAGCGCCACCACCTCGGCGTACTTCTTCTGGACCTCGACCAACGCCTTCTGCTTGGCCTCGAGCGCGGCCTTGAGCTTCTTGTCGTCTTTGGGGAAGCCGAGCCGCTGGTAGGCGGCGAAGTCGGGCTCGATGGCCAGATAGGCAGCCTTGGCCACGGCCTCGACCGAGGCGGGCCCCAACCCCTTCTGCATCGCCTTGGTCATCTTCTTCTCGTAGTAGTCAAGGGCACGCCCGTAGATGCGCTGGGCATCCTTGGCCTTGCCCATCTTCTCGTAGACCTTGGCGATCTTGAGCTCGGAGGAGAGCGTCTTGTCGGCGTCGCGACCGTACTTCTTCTGATACTCCTCCAGCTGGTGAAGTGCCTTCGCCGGGACCCCGGCCTTCTGGAAGAGCTCGGCGACGGACATGAAGATCGCCTCGCTGTCCTTGGCGTCGGGCCAGAGCTCGATGTACTTGAGCCGGTCGGCGATCGCCTCTTTGAACTGCCCGAGCCCCTCGCGGAACACGCCGGCGTTGAAGAGCGCGACCTGGGCCTTGCCCTCTTCGAAGCCGCTCGCTGCTTCCGATCGAGCTTCCGCAGGGGCGCCCTTCTTGCCCGGCGTCTTGCCGCCCTTCTTCGCCTTGTTCAGCGCCGCCCACTTGAGCGCGTACTGCTCGTAGCTCTCGGCGGCCTGCTCGAAGTCGGCGACGGTCTCGAAAGACTCGCCGTTGGCGTAGACGCACTGAGGCAGATAGCGGGAGTTGGGATACTTTTCGACGATCTGCTTGCGCACCTCGATCGAGCGGTCGACCTGCTTGCCCTTGAAGTAGTCCACCGAGGCATTGAAGAGCGCCAGGTCGGCCAGGTCGGACTGCGGGAATTCGCCTACGAAGGCCAGGTAGGCTTCGGCAGCGGCGGTGTAGTCCTGCCGCTCCTCAGCAAGGTTCACCAGCTTGAAGGACGACTGCTCCAAGACCTTGGCCAGGTCGTCCTTGAACTTGCCCTTGGCCATCTTCGGGTTCTGGTAGAACTTGCGCGCCCACTCGTTGACCTTGGTCCAGTCGCCCAGCAGGTTGTACGAGTCCAGCACCAGATTGCAGCTGGTGATCCCCAAGTCGTCCGGAGCGTCGGTGTGCTCCATGCAGATCTTGGAGAGCAGCGGCGTGGACTGCTCGAAGTAGTTGTACCGATAGAAGATGTACCCGGCCTTGTAGAGGACCTGGACGAACTTCTCCCCCTGCGGCACGTACTTGATGTAGCGCTCACAGGCCAGCAGCAGATTCTTCTTGGCGGGCGGGATGGGCAGCTTCTTCTTGGGATCGTTGTCCTTGGGCAGCTGCTCGTCCTTCTCGGACTTCTTGGCCACCTCGTCATAGGCAAGGATCGCGTTGTAGGCCGCGTTGACCAGCCAGCGGCCCGGCTTCTCCGGGGCGGGCTTGCTCCCGTCCTTGGCGGCCGGGGGCTCCATCCTCGCGATGTCCCAGAGCACGACCTTCGAGTATTCGTCGGCGGCGCGGTCGTACTTGTTCAGGTTGTCGTTGAGGAGCTCGGCGTAGAAGAAGCGGAGGTCGTAGGCCTTGGGGTTGTCAGAGAAGACCTCCAGGTAGTCCTGGTAGATCTCCCCGGCCAGGAAGAAGACCTTGTCGTCGCGGGTCTTCTTGGCCTCGTTGTGCCAGTTGACCGCGAGATTGCTCATGATGCGCTCGGCCAGCTCGCGCGCCTCCTGGAAGCTCTTCTTGTCCTCTTCCTTGGCCACCCCGGCCTTCTCGACCTCCTTGATGATCCGCACCAGCTCGCGCACCTGGTTGACGATGATGCTCTTCTGGCCGACGCGGATGACGCAGTCGACGATGCGGCCCTGGAAGAAGGGGGATTCGGGAGAGAGCGGCCTCTCGGTGATCATCAGCTTGTAGAGGACGCTGGCCTCGCGGTCCTTGCCATCCTCGAAGTAGAGGTTGGCCAGGCCCTTGAGCATCATCCACCAGTTGTCCTGGCCGCCGACCTTCTTGAAATCCTCCTTGGCGGCCATCACGTCGCCGAAGCGCGAATAGGCGACGACGTAGTCCTTGCGAGCCTCGCGGGAGAGCGCGGTGGTGCGCTTGTCACCCTTGCCCTGCAGCTCGCCGAAGTAGATGACCGAGCGGTACATGTCCATGGCCGACTTGAAGTCGCCCAGGTTGAAGTAGGCCCATCCCTGCATGTACAGGGCAAAGCCGTAGACCTTGCTCTCGGTGTAGGTGGCGGCCTTCTTGAAGTTCTCCAGGGAGTCGAGCAGCGGCTCCTTCTGCCCCTTGGAGCCCTCGAAATAGTACTGGCCGATCGCCAGGTAGGCGTCGGGCAGGTACTTCGACTTGGGGTGATCCTTGATGAGCTTCTGGTAGACGGTGGCCGCCTCCTTCTTCTTGTCGCCCTCCCACATGTTCTGGCCGAGGAAGTAGAGCACCTCGTCCATACGCGGGTACTTCGGGTACTTCTTGACCACCGTTCGATACTGGTCCACCGCCATCGTCTGGTAGGACTCGAACTTCTTGAGGGCGTCCTTCTTCTCGGCCTCGGCGAGAGCCACCTTGGCCTCATCGTTCGCCGCCTTGGCCGCGAAGATCTCATCGTCCTTGCGGTTGGCCTCGAACGAGAAGAACTTCGACTCCTCCCAGTAGAGCTCGGCCAGGCGGAAGTAGAGGTCCGGGGCTTCGCCGGGGCTGGGGCCGAGCTGGATGATCTTCTGCAGGGTCTCCATCTGCTCACGCCGCTTGGAGGCCACCTGCAGCTCGACGCCGAGCTTGTACTGGTCGTACTCGAGGGCCGGACGCTCTTTGTCCTTCGCCTTCTTGTGCCGAGTGATGTCTCCGGCGAGATCGCGCTCCGGGACCTTGGTGGCCTCTTTCTTATCCAGCTCGGCGTCCTTGGGGGGAGCCTTCCTGGCGCCCGCGGCAAGGACAGCGCCTTCTGGAACGAGGGCGAGCGAGAGGCACACGACGACGTGGAAGAGCCTGTGGCGCATGCTTGACCCTGGCGAAAACGTTGAGGCTTTTTTGCTGGCGCATCATTGTCCAACCTTCACTGCCTGGTCAATCTCTTGGTAGCGGAGGTTCTGCCTGTGTGGAGTGGGGTCCACGATTAGGCGATGGCCAGCGCGACGCCGAAAGGAGCCCTCACAGCGGCCCCGGGTCGCTCACACCCCAGACGGCTCCGCCCGGCGTGGCCGGAGAGGCCTCGATGCCGGGCGGAGAGACTGCGGGCCGGCAAGAGCAGCCGGACAACCGGGCGCAAGCCAGCTAGTAGATCTTGGCGGCGGGGCGCTCGACCTTCTTGCCATCCTTGGCGCGCTCGACGGTGACGACGTTGCGCTCGGTGTCGATGGCGAGGACGGTGGCCTCGAACTCGCCGCGGCCCTGGCGGTAGCGCACGGCCTGGCCCTCCTGGAACTTGGAGGCGTCGCCCTTGCCCGCGCGGGCAGGCTTGGGACCGCGCCGAGGGGCGGCGCCGGCCTTCGGAGCACGACCGGGCGCTGCGCGCTCCGGCTTGGCCCCGATCACGCTCGCCAAGCGGTCGAGCATGAGGCGATAGGGCTCGAGCGCCCGCTCAACCTCGGCCGCCACGAGGCCGCGAATCGCTCCATTCAGATCGACGTTTGCCATTTCCGGTCTTCCCTTCTTGGGCTTAGGTCAACTGCAATATCTGCACGAATACGAGCGGGTTTCTAATGGGATTCAGTGCCGAAGCAAAGAGAAAAGCGAGCTGGCTCGGGCTCTCAGCAGAATCGAATGCATGCGCCCTTCAGGGCGCAACCGCCGCACGCGGAGCGGCTGCGTCGGCGCGGGCAAGCCCCGCTCATGCCCAGGTGGCAAAGCGCAAAGTCGTAGCGCACCGGGTCTTGGGGATCGATGCGTCGCAAGGACGCGGTGACGTCCTCGGCCGTCGCCCAAGTGACATCGCGGCGCCGCGTGTGCCCCAGCTGCAGGGAGATGCGGGCGACATGGGTCTCGAGCGGCACCAGCAGGGCGGACGTGGGGACGCCCGTCCAGCACCCCCGGTCGATGGGATCTCCTCCTCCCCCACCCCTGATCATCCAGCGCAGGAGCAACAGGACGCGCTTGCAGGCACCTCCGCGCGCGGGATCAGGC
>JACRCT010000850.1 GCA_016218885.1 Deltaproteobacteria bacterium
CGTCGAGCATGGAGTACATCTGTCGATAGCCGTCGGGTTCATGCTCGAGAACGCGGTCGAGAGCGCAGCCAAGAAGAACCCCGAGGCGCGCTTCCTGCTCATCGACAGCCCGGTGCTCGACGAGAAGGGAAGGGCCTATGACTTGCCGAACGTGCGCTCGGTCACCTTCCGCGAGCAGGAGGGCACCTTCCTGGTCGGCGCGCTCGCGGGCCTGGTGACCAAGACCAACGTGGTGGGCTTCGTGGGCGGGATGCAGATCCCGCTCATCCGCCGCTTCGAGGCGGGCTTCCGGGCGGGCGTGATGAGCACCAACCCCGAGGCGGCCAAGAACCTGCTCGTCGGATACACCGGCAGCTTCGACAAGGTCGAGGCAGGCAAGCAGGTCGGGCAGGACATGATCGCCAAGAACGCCGACGTGCTCTTCCACGCCGCCGGCAGCGACGGCCTGGGCGCCATCGCTGCTGCCAGGGAGGCGGGCAAGTGGGCCATCGGCTGCGACAGCGACCAGCACCCTGTCGCGCCCGACGCCGTCCTGACCTCCTTCATCAAGCACGTGGACTTCGCCGTCTACCAAGCGATCGCCGACGTGGCGGCCAACAAGTTCAGCGCCACTCACGCCGAGCTGGGGCTCAAGGAAGGCGGCGTGGGCTACTCGCCCCTCGGCCTCGACAAGCTCCCCAACAAGGACGCCCTGGTCGCGCAGCTCGAAGGGCTGAGAAAGATGATCATCGAGGGGAAGATCAAGGTCCCGGCTTCGGCGGAGGAGCTCGCCGCGTTCCAGCCGTCGGCAGCCAAGTAGGACAAGCCTCCCTCCCACTCTGCGTTCTCCTGAAGCTCGTGGTAGCGCCCGTTGTCTGTGTAGGAGAGGCCGCTTGCTCACTTCGATCCATCTCGCCGATTGGAAGAGCTTTGGCTCGGGCGAAGGCGCTCGCAACCTCTTGCCCTTCGCGCCGCTGACGTTGCTCGTCGGACCTAACGCCTCCGGCAAGAGCAACGTCCTGGAGGCCTTGCGCTTCCTCCAAGGCGCTGCGCTCGATCTCCCCCTCGCCGACGTGCTTCGAGGACGATGGGAAGGCCAGCGCGAGGTTTGGCCGGGAATCCGAGGTCACGTCGTCGAGGCCGCACGCTCCGGCACCCGGGGGTTCGAGCTAGCGACTCGGTGGCGACTTCCATCGAGCGAGGTCACACACTCGATTCGCGTTTCCACGGACGGCGACGTCTCAATCGAGAGAGAGTCGCTCTACGAGGATGGCGACTATCTCTTCGATACCCATGCGCCCGCACTCCGTGGCCAGCCAGGCAGAGTCGACGGTGGAGGCCTGCGAGTGGCCTTTCGCGCCGCCGGAAAGGGCAACAGCCCCACCACGACATGCAGCGCGCTCAAGTCCGTCCTGGTGCAGCTCGAGCCCAAGGAGCGGGTGGCTCCTTCAGTCCTGGAACGAAGCACCGACGTGCGAAGCGGGCTCAAGGACGCGGTCTTTCTCGACATCCGACCAAGCCTGATGCGTGACTACCGGCCGACCAAGGCTGGCCAGCTTGGGACCTCTGGCGAGAACGTCTCGCCCGTTCTCTTCGCGCTCAAGGAACAGGAGCCCGGGCGGTTCGAAGACGTGGTTGATTGGCTGAGCGAGCTCTCGGCCCCCGCCCTCGAAACGATTGAATTCGACAAGACGCGTCTGGACGAGGTCATGCTTTTCTTCGTCGAGAAGGGCGGCCGGCAGGTTTCGGCGCGCAGCGCCTCGGACGGGACTCTGCGATTCCTTGGCGAGTTGGTCGCACTGCTCACCTGTCGGGAAGGAAGCCTGATCGTCCTCGAGGAGCCTGATGTCGGTCTCCATCCCTCGAGGATTCACCTCTTGGCGGAGCTGCTCGAAGACGTAGCCAGTCGCCGGCGTCTGCAGATCCTGGCAACGACTCATTCGCCGACGTTGCTGGCTCATCTCTCTCAAGAGGCGCTCGGAGCAGCCATCGCGTTCGGCCGGGATGCGGACTCCGGTTGGACGATCTGCTCGCGTGTCTCCGACTTGCCGCACTTCTCGCACCTTCGTGATGCCCCGAACCTCGAGCATCTCGTCTCCACTGGCTGGCTGGAGCGCGCACTATGAAGGTGCTCGCCATCCCGGAGGATCAGGAGGTCGACCGGTTCATCATCAAGCCGGTCATCGAGGCGCTCTTCGCCGACCTACAGCTTCCTGCACGCGTCGACGTGCTTCCGGAGCCTCGCTTGCGCGGAGCAAGCGAGGCCTTGGATCCATCGATGATCAGGTCCATCGTCGAAGACAATCCGATGACCGACCTCTTCGTTCTCATGATCGACCGGGACTGCAACCGTGAGCGAAACGAGGAGCGGGCGCTCGCCCGCCAATCCGAGCATCCGGGTCGCGTCTTGGCCTGCGTTGCGGTTCAGGAGCTCGAAGTCTGGATGCTCGCTCTCCACGCCGAACGCATCGGGGCACCCTGGGGGACGGTACGACAGGAATGCGACCCCAAGGAGAGATGGGCTGAGCCGCTCTTGAAGCAGATCGGTAGCGAGGGCCCCGGACGAGGCCGGAAGCGGGCGATGCAGGCACTTGCCGGCAATTGGCGCTCGCTTCGTAGCCGCTGCCCCGAGCTCCAGGGTCTCCAGGATGCGGTCCGCAACTTCGTCGAAAGGCGCAAGACAGGGTGAGCCTGCTTTCGCCGAGAAGGCCTGGGCGAATCTGGAGGAAGCCATGAATCGTGCTCTGACTTGCCACCTGCTTGCCGCGTTCCTCGCGCCTGTAGCCCTCCTCGGAGCTGCCAGCTGCAGCGAAGCCGATCTTCCGGATGCAGGCTTGAGCGACGCGGCCATGCGGTCCGACGGCGGCGCACAAAATGACGCCACTACAAGGTCCGATGCCGCTCGCGAAGATGCCGCGCTCGGAGAGGACGCCGCGCTCGCAGAGGACGCCGCGACCCCTCCCGATGCCTCGACGAGCGTGGACGGGGGCCCAGACACCTACGGGTTCACCATCCGCGTGCCCCAGGAGCGGACCATTCCGATGGCCGAGGGAGGCACTGCCACGGTCTGGGATACCGACTACGTCTGCACCTTCACGTACGGCGAGTTCGGCGGGTACTTCTATCTCCAGGCGACACCCACCGAGCACCTGGACTGGCGCGGAGTCGAGACCAGAACCGAGGGAGGTTGGCTGTCCTTCGCCCAGGTAGTCACCCCTGCGTCGGGGGCCCTCTACGACTGGGGCGGGAACCACCACAACGACTCCATGGAGCTCGACTACCAGGGCAAGCGCTTCCGCTACGGCCACTCGACCTTCGGATGGGGTTTCCGCAAGTGCATGCCGCCCGACTGCCTGCAGGTCTACCAGGGCACGACGCTCCTCGACGACGGCTGCCAGCCCGATCGCCGGCTCCCGGTGGTCTGCGTGCAGGTCGCAGAGGACGGCACCGTCGCGCCGCTCGTCGACCAGTACCGCAAGTGCCCGGGCGATCCGAACGCCGCCTTCGACGGCGGGCTCTGAG
>JACRCT010000851.1 GCA_016218885.1 Deltaproteobacteria bacterium
ACGGGTACGGGATCCAAGCGCAGGCCGGCGCCCAGATCGTGCTTCAGGACGTGGTCGTCCAAGGCAGCCGGCGCGTGGGTATCTTTGCCTACGGAGGTTTTGAGGGCATTCCAACCCGGGTGAGCGCCACACGCGTCGTGGTGCGTGACACGCACCGCGGCCCCGATGGCGACAACTTCGGCGCCATCGTGCTGGCGGGCGCCAGCCTCGCTATGGAGAGCGGAGCCCTGCTCAACAACCCGTCGACCGGGCTGGGAGTCTCCGATCCGGGGAGCCGCGCATCGTTGAAGAGCTGCGTCGTTCAAGGGACCTGGTGGGCAGGAGACCGGGCCCTGGGAGCCGCGGTGCTCGCCGGAGCGTCGTTGCTGTGGGAAGACGGCGCGCTCCACTCAAACCAGGGTGGTGCCCTTCTCGTCGAAGGTGCGGGGAGCGAGGCCCAGGTCTCCAGGACTTCGGTGGTCGGCTTCGCTCAAGCCGCGGCCCAGGGCGTCAGCTCGGGCTTCACCGTCCGGAATGGGGCTCGCCTCGAGGTACGCGAGACTGCGGTCGTCCGCACCCGCGCCTACGGGATGAGCGCCTTGGGAGCCGGGAGCCTCCTCGAGGTAACCGGCCTGCTGCTGCGAGAGAATCGAGCCATGGACGATGTCTCCGTAGGGCTGGCGGTGGCAGGGGGCGCTCATCTCGCTCTCGATGAGAGCGCGCTGGCCGGCAACCAGGGCTACGGCCTCGTCCTGGAGGAGGGAGGCGAGGCCGTGGTGGCGCGCACCATCATTCGCGACACGAGCGTGGGCAGGCCGCTCCTGAACGCGGGGGTGTTGGTGGGGCCGAACAGCAAGCTGCAGCTGAGCCGAAGCTCCCTGGTCGCGAATTCCGGGATCGGGATGAGGGTAAGTGGTCCCGCCGCAGCGGTGGACGCCTCCGAGCTCGTCATCCGCGGGACCCAGGCAGGAAGCGCCGGCGGAGGCGAGGCGCTATCCGTGTCCGCCAGCAGGCTCGACCTGACCCAGGCACAGCTGCTGCAAAACCATCGGGTTGCCGCGTACCTGAACGTCGACAGCGAGGTCTCTTTGACGAACGTCATCGTGCGCGCGACCTTGGCCGACGGCAGCAACGAATCGGGGATCGGGGTCGTCTGCAACTCGGTCGTCAAGGCCAGCGTCCGCTCCAGCGCCTTCGTGGACAACCGGGTCGCGGGCCTCTACGTGTGGGGCCCCGGGCCCGTCACGGTGAGCGACTCGCTCTTCCTCAAAGTCGCCCCGGACCAGGAGACGCACGTCGGCTCGGGCTTGGTGTTGGCCCGAGCGGCCACCGCGACGATCGAGCGCACGGAGATCGACTCGTGCCCCTCCGGAGTCATCCTCGACGCCGCGTCTGCCACCCTCGCCGGCTCGCTCTTGCGCCGCAACGCGGTGGCGCTCCACGCGCAGGGTGGCACGGTGATTCGCGAGGTGAGCTCGAGCGCCGAGGGTGCGAGGGAGCTGGAGCTGGCCGTCGACACTCAGACCGTGTTCTTCGAGAACGGGAGCGTCGTCGGCAACGGACAGGTCCCGCTGCCGGCACCACCGCTCTTCTAGTGTGAACCACTGATCCCCTTGGGCTGGCGGACGTCGGCTGGGCTACGGCGGCCCCGCCAGAGGCGCCTCGCCCTTCCATCGCTCGGAGCAGAGGAACGCTCGGAACTCCTCCTCGAACGCCTCGCGACTCACGCCGGCGACCGCGAGGAAAGCTTCCTCGAACCCCAGGCCGACATGCATGGTCGAGAGCAGCCGGCGGATCGCCTCGTCGCCCCCCACCCTCTTGAGCAGGAAGACGAAGGCGTGATGGGCCGCGGCGTAGACGAGCTCGGCCGCCTCCCCTTCCCAGCGACGCTCGGCGCCACCGGTGAGCAGCTTGGAGCTGCGCTGCCCGGCGCCACAGAAGGCGCGCTTCAGGTCCGGCAACGTGCCCCGCCGATGGGCCTGGTCGGCGGTGACCGAGGCCATGCCCTCCCGAAACCAAGCGGGGATCCCCTTGGTCTGCCAGCCGGTCTCGGGCGCCGCGAGCTGGTACATCAGGCAATGGGTCAGCTCATGGAGGACGAGCTCGTCAGCCTGGGCCTGGCTGGCGCCGCCCTCGAGCCACGTGGAAGGCGACTGCACCTGCACCTCGCTCCTTTGCGCCCAGGCACGCATCCAGGGCATCTCTCCCCGCCCCACTGCGCGCTCGAGGTGGCCATGCGTCGGCACGACCTGGATCTCCACTGGCGCCGGGAGGGCGCCCCAGCGCGAGGCGAGGCGCGGCGCCGCCGCCACCACGGCCCGGCGCACCATCGCCGCACCCTGCCCGTCCGCCGGCTCGTAGGAGAGCTGGAATCTGCCCGCCGGAGTGTCGAATCCCTCCCCGGCAGACAGGACCGGAGCATGGGCACAGCCCGCGGCGGAGTGGGCCAACGCCATCGCCGACAGCATCGGGACGATGGCGCGCTCAAGACGCCCAGCCGCGGCGACGCGGCTCAGGCCATCACCAGCAGCCTGGCGATCAGGCGCTCGATGCCGGCAGCGACCGGCGCGATCGTCGGGCCGAGCATGTAGGCCGGGGTGGAGAGCAGGAGGTTGACCTCGTCGACGACGATCTCGTCCACTGGGCACTCGACGTGCTCGCCCCCCAGCTCTCGCACCGTCGTGGCCGTCTGCGGGTCGTTGCCGATGGTCAGACGCGGGTGGTGCGAGCCGAGGACCTTGGCGGCAATCATCGGGGCAATGCAGATGAAGCCCTGCGGCTTGCGGGCGGCATGCATCTCGCGCACGACGCGCTCCACTTCGGGGTGGACCTGCAGCCGAGGCCCGTCCACCGCGAAGGAGCAGAGGTTCTTGGCCACGCCGTAGCCGCCGGGGACCACCAGCGCATCGAGGTCGCAGGCATGCAGCTCGTCCAGCGGCACGATCTGCCCGCGGACGATCCGCGCCGCCTCGACGAGGATGTTGCGCTTCTCCTGGGTCGGCTGGGCCAGCCGATGATCCACCACGTGCATCTGCTCCACGTCGGGCGCCGCCGCGCGGACCTTGGCCCCCTCGCGATCGAGCGCAAGCAGGGTCACCGTCGCCTCCTGGATCTCCGAGCCGTCGAGGTAGCCGCACCCCGAGAGCACCACCCCTACTCGCTTCCCAGCGCCACGTCCCATGGGAGCTCTCCTCCAGCCGTCGCGATCGAGCTTTGCGCTCGAAGAGATAGCAGAGGCGCTCTCGGCCACGCCAGTCGCCGACACCTCAGTCAGCCCACCGGGCGTCGCGCGTCCGGGACGAGCTGGTGGAACAGGCTCGATTCGCGCTTGAAGAAGCCCTGGGTGTGCAACGAGAGCGGCAGGCCGAGCAGCTCGAGGTCGAGGTGATGGCAGAGCTCGTGGAGAAGCGTACGCAGGAAGGTGCGGAAGGCGACCACCTGAGCCCGACGCGCGGTGCGCATCCACACCGAGATGATGGGGGGCTCGCCGGAGCGGCGGGAGTAGAGCCCGTGCAGCTCCGCCCCGGGCCAATGGGGGCGCACGGCGAGCACCTCGGTCTGAACCTGCTCCACCCCCAGCCGTGACACCACCCCATCGCTCAGCACGCCGACGGCCCGCCTGATCTCCCTCAAGTCCTCGCGCAACAGCGCCTGGCGGATCGCCTCGGCCAGCGGAGCGAGCGTCGACGGCTCGTGGAGCCGGAGCGCCGGGACCGCGTCGCTGATCTGATAGATGAGCTTCTCCGGCTCGGAGAGCCGCTCGTAGTAAGCGAAGGCCACGCCCTTCGAGCTAGGGTGGCCGATGCCGAAACGGCAGGTTGGGCCGGCCCGCTACTTGTGGTCCAATTGGCCAGCCTTTCGCTGGCCGGCGGGGGCGCCTTAGAGAGAGATTCCACCATGCGCCGTCTCGTCTTGTTCTTTCTGCTCTCGCTGTCAGCCTGCCCACCCTCCCCTCCGGGCGAGGCGCCCGACGCCTGTGTCCCACTGATCTGCGAGGTCGACTGGTGCGGCCACCTCGACGACGGCTGCGCAGGCACGCTCGAGTGCGGCGGCTGCGCCGCGCCGAAGACCTGCGGCAGCCGCATCCCCAACCTCTGCAGCGAGCCGTCCTGCGTCCCCGAAAGCAGCGCGGTGCTCTGCTCGCGATCAGGCAAGAGCTGCGGCGAGCTGCGCGCGACCGACTCCTGCGGGGTCGCCCGAACGGTGAGCTGCGGTCCGTGCTCCGACGGTGGCTGCCTCGCCGAGAGCGACGCGCGGCTGTGCTCGGACCACGGGAAGACGTGCGGTCCGCTGGCAGCGACCGACGCCTGCGGGGTGGCCCGCCAGGTGAGCTGCGGGGAATGCCCCGACGGTGGCTGCGAGCCCGAGAGCGACCCGGAGCTGTGCCTGGCCCATCAGCGGCCCTGCGGTCCCCTGGAGGTCACTGACCGCTGCGGCCAGGCGCGCACGGTCAACTGCGGCGACACCTGCCCGGACGCGGGCTGCCAGGAGTACGCCCCGGCGATGTGCGCGCGGCTGGGCAAGGACTGCGGCTCGCTCAGCGCCGAGGATCTCTGCGGCAACCTGCGCACCATCTACTGCGGGTACTGCCGAGCCCCCAACGCCTGCGGCACGAATCACGTCTGCGCCTGCACCCCCAAGACCTGCGCCGACCTGGGCCGCAACTGCGGAGTGGTCCCCGATGACTGCGGGGGCGAGGTCGACTGCGGCCCCTGCCCGGGAGGAAGCACGCCGCCTCCCTACTGCATCCGCGTCGCCTCGGCCAACCTCACCAGCGGCTCCGCGCAGTCCTACGACCCGGGCGAGGGCATCCGCATCCTGCAGGGGCTCAAGCCCGACGTGGTGATGATCCAGGAGTTCAACTACGGCTCGAAGACCGAACAGGACATCCGCTCGATGGTGGTGACCGCCTTCGGCCCCGGGTTCTGGCACTTCCGCGAGCCTGGCGATCCGATCCCCAATGGCATCATCAGCCGCTTCCCGATCATCGCGGCGGGCGAATGGCAGGACTCCTGGGCGCCCGATCGCGACTTCGTCTGGGCCCACCTCGACGTCCCAGGTCCCAAGGACCTATGGGTCGTCAGCCTGCACCTGCTGACCGGCAACGCCGGCGAACGCGACGCACAGGCGAGCGCCGTGGTCTCGAACATCCAGCGGACGATGACCTCGGGGGACTACTTGCTCATCGGCGGCGACCTCAACACCTCGAGCCGCGGCCAGTCATGCATCGAAACCCTCGGGCAAGTGGTCTCGACGAGCGGGCCCTACCCCGAGGACCAGAATGGGAACACCGACACCAACGCCACCCGCTCTGACCCGCTGGACTGGGTGCTGGCCAATTCCCGGCTGCGCAACCTGGAGGCGGACGTGCGCATCGGCAGCAGCAGCTTCCCGGATGGGCTCGTCTTCGACAGCCGCGTGTTCCGGCCACTCAGCGCCATCCCGCCGGTGCTCGAGGGCGACAGCGAAGCCACCTTCATGCAGCACATGGCGGTGGTGCGGCAGTTCTGCCTGCCCGTGCAGTGAAACGGAATTGGTCCGTTGCCCCGTTGCCCCGTTGCCCCGTCGGTCCCGGCCCCATACG
>JACRCT010000852.1 GCA_016218885.1 Deltaproteobacteria bacterium
AAGATCGACCCTTCGGGCTTGGGCGCGCGTGTGGCGACGAAGAGGGAGCCCTGCGCCAGGCTCGAACCAAGCTTGGCCAGGAAGGCCTCCTCCGTCGCGAAAGGGAGGTTGAGGCGGAGAGGAGAGACGGCTGGATCGGTCATCGACTTGGTCTCTGGGGTGGCCCCGGGGTGGCGGGTCGCTGTGGTGTGGCGTGCCTCCGTGCTCGCCCTCCTGCTTCTAGGAGCGTTCGAGATGGGTTCGGCGACTGCGTGCAACCCCTCCTGTTCGGCGGCAGGAGGGGAAGGCGGAAGCGGCCTACTTCACCAGCTCGTACACGCGCTCGAGGGCGCGGTCGATCTTCGTGGGGTCGGTGCCGCCGGCTTGGGCGAGGTCGGGCTTGCCGCCGCCGCGTCCGCCGACCTCCTTGGCGATCTCGCGGACGAGGTCGCCGGCCTTGTTGCCCTTGGCGATGGCATCCTTGGAGACCGCGACGAGCAGCACGGCCTTGCCGTCCTTCTCGCCGCCGAAAGCGATGACCGAAAGGGGCAGCTTGTCGCGCAGCTTGTCGGCCATGTCGCGGAAGGCCTCGACGTCGGCGGGGTCGATGCGCGCGGTGACGACCTTGACCCCGTTGACCTCGCGGGCCTTCTCGGCGAGGTCGCCGGCGCCCTCGGCGGAGCCCTTCTTCTTGAGCGCGTCGAGCTCCTTCTCCAACGTCTTCAGCGAGGCCCACAGCTTCTCGGCGGCCTTCTCGGCCTGGTCGGGGCTGGTCCGCAGGACCTCGGACAGAGCGCGCACCTTCTGGCGCTGCTCCTGGACGCGGCGCACTGCCTCGCGGCCGGTCACCGCCCAGATGCGGCGCACGCCCGAAGCCAGCGACTCGTCGCTGGCGATGAGGAAGGTGCCGATGTCTCCGGTGCGGTCGACATGGGTTCCGCCGCACAGCTCGAGCGAGGGCCCGAAGCGGACCATGCGCACCTCGTCGCCGTACTTCTCGCCGAAGAGCATCATCGCGCCTTCCTTGCGCGCCTCCTCGACGCCCACCACCTTCAGGTCGCGGGCGAGGTTCTGGCGCACCAGCGCGTTGACCTTGTCCTCGATGTCCGACTGCTGCTCGGGGGTGAGTGGCGAGAAGTGGGTGTAGTCGAAGCGGAAGCCGTCGGGCGCCACCTTGGAGCCCGCCTGCTTGACGTGGTCGCCCAGGGTCTGGCGCAGCACCAGGTGCAAGAGGTGCGTCGCCGAGTGGTTGCCGCGGATGGCGGCCCGGCGCTCGGCATCGACCTTGAGCTTCACGCTCTGGTCGACCTTCACCGTGCCCTTCTTGACCCTGCCCTGGTGCACCACGAGGCCCCCCACCGGCTTCTGGGTGTCGGTGACCTCGATGACCAGCCCGTCGCTCTCGATGGTTCCGGTGTCGCCGACCTGGCCGCCGGACTCGCCATAGAACGGGGTGCGCTCGGTGACGACCTCCACCCTCTGGCCCTCGCTGACCGAGTCGACCTGCTTGCCGTCACCGACGAGCGCGCGGACCTTGGCCTCGGACTGAAGGGCCTCGTAGCCCACGAACTGGCTGTCCCCCAGCTCGTTGCGCAGGTGGTGGTAGACGTCCCCGACCTTCTGGTCGTCGGTCTTGAAGTCGGAGGTGGCGGCCCGCTTCGCCTTGTAGTCCTCGAACGCCTTCTCGTCGACCTTGAAGCCCCGCTCGTTGGCCACGATGCGCGTCAGATCGGCGGGGAAGCCGTGGGTGTCGTAGAGGAAGAAGACCCGGTCCGTGGGGATCTCCCGGGTTCCCTGCTTCTCGAGCCCCTCCATGGTCTCGCTGAGCATGCGCATGCCCTTGTCGAGGGTGCGGCGGAAACCGATCTCCTCGTTCCTGGCGAACTCCAGGATGGTGGAGCGGCTGGCCTTGAGCTCGGGGTAGAAGTCGCCCATGAGCTGGATGACCTTGTCCGCGGTCTCGAAGAGGAACGGCTCCTTCAGGCCCAGCAGCGAGCCGTAGCGGATGGCGCGGCGCATGATGCGCCGCAGGACGTAGCCGCGCCCCTCGTTGGAGGGCAGCACGCCGTCGGCGATGAGGAAGGCGGTGGAGCGGCTGTGATCGGCGATGACGCGCATGGCCACGTCGTCGGGCGCCGTCGAGGCGGCGTACCTCTTCCTCGAGAGCTCCTCGGCGCGGGCGATGATCGCCCGCAGCAGATCGGTGTCGTAGTTGGAGGACGCGCCCTGGACGACCGCGGCGACGCGCTCCAGGCCCGCGCCGGTGTCCACGCAGGGCTTGGGCAGGGGCTTGAGCGAGCCGTCCTCGAACATCTCGAACTGCATGAAGACGTGGTTCCAGATCTCCATCCAGGCGTCGGAGTCGGCGATGGCGTTCTCGACGAAGAACTTGCGGGCGTGCTGGTCGATGAAGGCGCGGTCGCGCTCCGGGCCGCGGAAGACGTGCATCTCCGAGCAGGGGCCGCAGGGGCCGGTGGGGCCCATCTGCCAGAAGTTGTCCTTGCGGCCGAGGCGGAAGATGCGCTCCGGGCGCACGCCCTGGTCCTTCCAGAACTGGGCCGCCTCCTCGTCGGCGGGGCTGTTGCCCTCGCCCTCGAAGATGGTGATGGCCAAGAGGTCGGGGTCGATGCCCAGCCAGTCGGGGCTGGTCACCCATTCCCAGCCGAAGCGCACCGCGTCCTTCTTGAAGTAGTCGCCGAAGGAGAAGTTCCCCAGCATCTCGAAGAAGGTGTGGTGGCGGGCGGTGTAGCCGACGTTGTCGAGATCGTTGTGCTTGCCGCCGGCGCGCACGCACTTCTGGGAG
>JACRCT010000853.1 GCA_016218885.1 Deltaproteobacteria bacterium
CCACGGGCTGCGTCTTCTCCCCGGTGGCCGCTGGCAGCCAGTGCTCCGATGGCGATCGCTGCAATGGCATCGAGACCTGCGGCGCCACCGGCACCTGTGAGCGCGGCGCGGCCCTGGTGTGCAACGACAACAACGTCTGCACCGCGGATTCGTGCGTCCCCGCCACAGGCTGTGTGTACACGCCGGTCGCGGCGGGGTCTCCCTGCAGCGACGGGAACGTCTGCAACGGGACCGAGACCTGCAACGCCGCGGGGACCTGCCAGTCGGGAACGGCTCTGGTCTGCAACGACGGCAAGGTCTGCACCACCGACTCCTGCGACGCAGCTTCGGGCTGCGTCTACACGCTGCTGGGGGCGGGCACGGCCTGCTCTGACGGCAACCTCTGCAACGGGGCCGAGACGTGTAGCGCCTCCGGGGCTTGCCAGGCGGGCACTGCCCCCGACTGCGACGATCACAACCCCTGCACCACCGACTCGTGTGACGCGGCGACCGGCTGCGCGCACGTCAGGGTCGCTGCGCTCACCCCGTGCTCCGACGGAGATGCCTGCAACGGGGTCGAATCGTGCAACAGCGCGGGCGTCTGCCAACCCGGCCTGGCCTTGACCTGCAACGACCACAACGCATGCACCTCCGACTCTTGCGACACCGCCAGCGGGTGTGCCTTCGCGCCGGTCGCCGCCGGCAGCTCCTGCGCCGATGGCAATCCCTGCAACGGGATGGAGAGCTGCAACGCCTCCGGGCTCTGCCAGCCGGGCACCGCTCTGGACTGCGACGACGGACGGCCCTGCACGACCGACAGCTGCAGCCCGGCCACCGGCTGCGCCCACTCCAGCGTCGCGGCGGGCGAAGCCTGCGGGGACGACAACCGGTGCAATGGTCTGGAGACCTGTGACGGCTTGGGCACCTGCCAGCTGGGCACGCCGGTCTCCTGCGATCAGCCGGCAGAGCGGTGCCGCGTCGCGCTGTGCGTCGTGAGCAGCGGCGCCTGCGAGATCACCGATGCGCCGGACGGCACGCCGTGCGATGACGGCGACTTCTGCAACGGCGAGGAGACCTGCCAGCGTGGGGTCTGCACCTCAGGCTCGGCTCCGGACGCCGGCGAATGCGCGCCCGACAGTGGAATCGCCGAGCTTGATGGTGGCACCACCGAAAGCGATGGGGCGCTCGGCGAGATCGACGGAGGCGAGGTTGTGGAGAGTGATGGCTCGGTCATCGTCGGCCCCGATGTCGGTCCCGAAGGGAGCGATAGCGGTGGCTTGGTCCTCGACCCGCCGGACGCCGCGTTCCGCCGCGATGCTGGCAACGGGATTCCGGTCGAGGATGGCGGAGGCTGCGGCTGCTCCGCGGCAGGCCCCGCAGGCGCGTTCGGCCTGTTGGCGCTGCTCGGCTCGATGGCGCTGCTGCTGCCTACCCGTCGTCGCCGCCAGTAGGCCTCGCTGCTTCAATTCTTCGCGCCCACGCTCCTTCAGGCCCGGGAGCGAGGGACCTTACGCGCCGCCGGGGGGTCGAGAAGATCTGCCGAGCACCTCCGTGATGCGTCCCCACCAAGCCTCGAGGCTGGCCTTGCCGTCGGCGTGCAGCACGCGGCCCACGAATCCGACTCGGGCTTGCAGCTCGGCGTCCTGGAGCAGGCGGCTTCGCGGCGGGCCTGGCTCCGAGAGCCATTCCATGAGCGCCGCCTGCTGCTCATCCTTCGGGCGGAAGAGGTAGGTGGCGTGATCCTCCTGGTACACCTCCCAGACCTTGAAGGGCGGGGGGCCCTTCGGGTGCGCGATGGTGATGAGGAGGGCGCGGTCGCCCCAGTGGAGCGTCTTGGTCGAGGGATCGCTCAGGCGGTACAGGCGCCGGAGGGCCTCGCTGCGCTTCGAGAAGTCGAGCTGCGGCAGGCCGAGGACGTCCTCGCCGTCCTTGACGGGCAGGTCGGCGGACCGCAGCTTCGCGACCAGCTCGTCCAGCGGGTGCCAGCTCTCGGCGCTGCGTACCCGGTGAAGGGCCTCGTCCTGTAGCGACTGGATACGGTTGCGCAGGTGGCTCTCGAACAGAGCCCGGAGCGGCTCGAGCCCCTCGACCGACTCGATCTCCCTCGTGCGTGAGAGTCGCACCTGCACCCCTCGCGGGAGCCTCCGCGCGAGCTCGTGACGAATCGCGTGCATGGCGCTGACGACGAGCGCGGTGTCGAACCGCACGCTTCGGCCATCGATGGGGACCAGGAGGTGGCCGTCGTGGAACTCCAGCTCCTCGAGCGAGAGCAGGGAGGTGCGGGCATTGCACTGGCAAGCGGGATAGGCTGCGGCCGTGGAAGACCCTGCACCCGTTGCCGCCCCTCTATGTGCCCGTCACCCCGTGGAGCCGGCGGTCGAGGTCTGCCAACGCTGCGGGGCGTTCCTTTGCGCCGATTGCGTCACCCACAAGCCCAACGGTGCCTACTGCCCGCCCTGCGCCACCCGTTTCTTGAGCAGCTTCGCCGGGACCTGGCTGGCCATCTTCTCGGCTGGCCTGGGCTTCGTCGGGTTGGGCTGCGCACCGCTGGGACCGGTGGCGGTGATGTTGGGGATCATCGATCTCGCGCGCATCGCCGTGAAGGGCACCCGCAGCGCGGGCTGGAAGCTCGACCTCGCCGGCATCGGGCTCGGCCTGGCCGGCATCGGGCTATGGGTGGTCATCGCCTACCGCGCCCTCAGCGGCAGCATCGACCTAGAGTGATGGCTCTGCTTGGTTGAGCGGCGGCAGGCTCTTGACGATGGCGTAGGCCACCAGCGCTCCGATGACGGCAAAGAGGATGGCCAAGCCGTAGCCGCCCAAGCCCAGGCCGAGCAGCTGACCGACTACGCCGCCCATCAGCTCGCCGCCAACCCAGAACAGGATCCCCAAGGCCACCCACCCCTTGGAGCGGCCCTTGCCCGCGAGAATCTCCGCCAATCTTCGGCCGAACCACACGAGACAGAGAATCTCCAGCATTGGGCCCCTCGTCGAGTGAGTGGCCGGGGAAGCGCCCCGGCAGCGAGGCTCGATGATACTCCTTCGGCGGTCAGCGCCCCTGGGCTCGCGTGGCGATGGCCAGGATGTCGTTGAGCACCCCCGCAGCCGTCACCTCCGCCCCGGCGCCCGGCCCCGTCACCACCAGCGGATTGGCCTTGTACCGGTCGGTGAAGAGCACGACCTGATTGTCGAGCCCCTGGAGCCTCCCTGAGGGCGATGCCTCGGGCACGCTCTCCAGCCCCACCCGCACCACGCGCCGGTCGACGCGCGCGAGGTAGCGCAAGACGTTCCCCTTCTTGCGCGCGGCAGCCACCCGCGCCGCCATCTGGGCATCGAGCCGCGGCAGCGCCGCCAG
>JACRCT010000854.1 GCA_016218885.1 Deltaproteobacteria bacterium
CGCTCTGGCCGCGCTGGCCTGGGCGCCCGTCGCCGCCCCCTGCTCCTCGTGGATTCTTCCGGTTCCCGTCCATGGCGCCGCAGGGTGCTTGGCTCCTCTCGAATCGTCAATGGCCCGCTGTGCGCCGGTGCGCCGGCGGCCGGACTCCCGACGGCGCTGCAACGTCAGATGCGAATTCCGAAAAGTCGGCACTTTCCCTACCGTCTCCCACATGTTGCGGCCATGTGACCGATGCGAGGTAGGGGAAGCCCAGGCGATACTTGCAACCGTCATCCCACCCCGAGGGGACCCTCGATGCGCCTCCGCGACGGCACCGCTGAACAAGGACAAGCTGCGGTCGAGTCTGCGCTCACGATTCCGCTGATGCTGCTGGCGCTGCTGGGGATGCTGCAGATCTCCATGGCGTACCACGCGCGGATCCTGACCGAGTACGCGGCGTTCAAGGCGGCCCGCGCCGCGAGCGTGTACCGGCTCGACTGCGGCCACATCACCAAGGCGGCGCTGGTGGCGCTGGTGCCCTCCATCGGCAACCTGGGCGGGGGCACGAGCCTCCGGACGCGGTTCCTCGGCACGGCGCGCAAGGTCCTCAGCAGCAACCGGACCCGCGGCGGGACCCCCATCGTGCTGGTGGACTACGAGCTCACCGACCGGCTGGACCCGGGCCAGTTCGACAAGGCCCTCGACAGCGGCAAGCCGATGAAGGTGCACGTGAAGGTCGCCTACTTCTACGAGTACCGCATCCCGTTCGTGAACTGGGTCATCACCAAGTACTGGCTGGCCATCCAGACCGGGATGCGGTGGGCGCAGAACGACCCCACCCTGCTCATGCTCGACGCCGACCAGCCCCGGAAGACGGGCGCGGTCGAGGCGCAGCTGGTGGCCTACGCCCGCCGGGGCATCCAGGCGGGCTACTACACCGCACCCATCGTCTCGACCTGGTCGATGCGTATGATGAGCGACCCTCTCCCCGGCGCGGCGGACAGCGCGACCTGCCAGTAGGAGCCCACCGAATGCGAACGAGCCTGATGGGGTTGCGCAGGTGGATGGACCCTCCGACCACGCGGCGGGACCGGGGCCAGACGCTGGTCCTGACGGCGGTGATCATGCTGTTCGTGGTCGTGGCGGTGTACGTCACCTTCGTCATCGGCCACCGCACCCGCGAGAAGGTGAAGATGCAGGCTATGGCCGACGCCGGCGCGTACAGCCTGGCGGTGGCCGAGGCGCGGGCCTTCAACTTCTACGCGTGGTCGAACCGGGCCATCATCGCCCACTACGTGAGCATCCTCTCGGTGCACGCGCACGCGAGCTACCTCACCTGGTACGACCACCTCCTGCTCGACACCTCCCGGAACTACGTGAGCGGGACCATGATCGCGATCCTCACGACCGCCTGCATCTGCTCCAAGCTCCCCTGCACGCCCAAGACCCCCTGCGGCTGCATCTGCAAACCGTGCTCGACAGCCTGCTCGGCCCTGAACAAGGTCCGGCAGATCTCGAACATGTACAAGAACGACACCTTCGGCCACCAGTGGGTGCACGACAAGCTCTTCAACAACATGGCCAAGCTCATGAACATGGGCGCCGAGAGCCACTGGGGGATGGCGGGCTACCTGCGAATCCAGCAGAAGACCATCGTGCAAGGCTGGTTGCTGGCTCAGATGGCTGGGCAGCGCCTGGCCAAGAGCAACGCGCAGGTCATCGACTCCCGCATCGACGCGACCATGCCACCCTCCATGGTGAACATCGGCTACTACCGGGGTGCGGTCGACGACGACCCGACCAAGCAGGAGGACAAGGACTACTACCACGAGATCCTGGCGGGGACCCGGTGGCCCGGGTGGATCACCGCGCGGGGCTTCACCTGGCCCGCATGGTGGGCCGTGCTCCTCGGCAAGGCGCAGATGAAGGCCATGCCCGACACGACCTATACCAACGTGTCAAATGAGGGCAATGCGAAGGTCCTCAAGAGCGGCGGCGGCTTCGGCTCGGTGCAGAGCGGCATCCACCGGAGCGACTACGGCGGGCCGAAGGGCGCAGGCGCCGAGGACCACGGCAGCGCGACCACGTACTATTTCCTCTTCATCTGCCCTTGCAGCCCGGGGGTCGGCAGAGAGAGCCAAAGGAACGGCGTCTACTCGGACCCCGACGACGTGACGCACTACACCCACCACAGCCCTTCGAGCACCAGCATCGGCGCGAAGCTGGGCCGGTGCACGTCGGGCGCGGGGGACTGCGGCATCTACCAGGGTTTCATGGCCTACAAGGGCGACGAGAGCGAGGACAGCCTGTGGGGCATGCCGCGGACCTACGCGGTGGTCACCAAGCCCATGAACCAGCGCTACGTCTGGGACTTCAACTTCTCGGCCGAGGTGGTGCGGGACGTGAAGTTCACGACCACCAACTCCGGAGGCGACAGCGCGACGGGCGGGAACATGGCGGCGCAGGCAGGCGGCCTGGTCTACTTCCACAAGCCCGGGGGCTGGGGCGAGAACTACAAGGAGCCCCCGAACCTCTGGAACCCGTTCTGGCGCGCAAAGCTGCACCCCATCAGCCGCTCCGACGCCCAGCGCGGGCTGATGGGAACCGAGTCCGGCAACGTGCTGATGGCCCTCCCCAACGCACTCCACTACTGAGGCGCCGATGAAGAGGCTCTTCGACAGGCTCGCGAGACAGGAAGAGGGCTCCGCGGTCACCGAGTTCGCCCTCTCCACCCTGCTGCTGGTCCCGGTCGCGCTCTACTCGATGTACGTGGGCGAGGCCTACATGGTGGCCATCAAGGTCCAGGAGGCCGAGATCAGCGCCACCTGGGACATCACCGCCTACCGCCTGCACGAGTACATGAGCGGCAGCTACACGGGCCTCTACAGCCGGGCGACCAGCGACTCGGCCACCAACGTCTCCAAGGACATCCGCGACTTCAACAGCTTCACCCCGGGAGGCGGCAACGGCTGGTCGCTGCCCATCTCCAGCAGCACGATGGACGCCATCGGCTGCCAGAAGGTCAGCGGCAACGCGTTCACCGGCCATTCGGGCAGCAGCTACCTCCACGCCGACGGCTACGTGAACTGCAAGACCAAGGCGACCTTCAAGAACCACTTCATCCCCCAGCGCGCCCACACCGAG
>JACRCT010000859.1 GCA_016218885.1 Deltaproteobacteria bacterium
CCCCCCTCGAGCAGCTTGTCGGCCACGGCCTTGGGCATGTAGCGCGCCATGGTGCCCTTCATCCGCTTCTCGCTCGTGATGTCGTCGATGACGAGCATGAAGCCGATGGCCTCGTCGCGGGAGCTGGTCAGCGGCACCACGGAGAGGTTCACCGAGGCGGTCGTGACGACGCCCGGCTCGGGCGCGAGCACCAGGTCCGCGTCCATGGCCACGTCGGGCTTGCCGGTCCGGCGCACGGCGTCGATGGACTTGATGAGCCAGCCGTTGCGCGCACCCAGCAGCTCGTCGATGGAGCGGCCGACGGCCTCGTCGGGCTTCCCCTCGCGCCGCAGGAGCCGCAGCGCCGCCTCGTTGGCCTTCTGCACCTTGCCGTTGGCGTCGAGCGTGATGACCGAGTTCGACAGGCTGCGCAGGATGCTCTCGTTGTAGTTCTTGACCGAGACGATGTCCTCGAACAGCTTCGCGTTCTCCAGCGCGATGGAGGCCTGCGAGCTGAACGCCCTCAGCCGCTTCTCGTCGGTCGCCGAGAAGGGGCCGCCCTTCTTGTTGAGCACCTGGATGACCCCCACCGCGCAGCCCTGCTTGTTGACGATGGGCATGCACAGGATGGAGTCGGTCTTGTAGCCGGTGCGCTTGTCGACGTCCTGGTTGAAGCGGGAGTCCTTGTAGGCGTCGGGGATGTTGATGGTCTCGACCTTGGAGGAGGCCGCGCCGGCGATGCCCCGGTTGGCCGGGAAGCGGATCTCGGTCATCCCCACGCCCTGCGCCACGTGCGACCAGAGCTCGTTGGTCGCCGGGTCGTGCACGAAGAGCGTGCTGCGGTCGGCGCTCAGGATGGTGGTCACCGTCTCCATGATCTTCGCGAGCAGCGGCTTGAGCTGCAGCTCGCGCGAGATGGCGGTGGTGACCTCCAGGAGCTGCGCCTCCTCGTGGCGGGCGCGGGCTATCTGCTGGTGGAGCTGGGCGTTGACGAAGGCCGAGGCCGCCTGCGACGAGATCGACTCGAGCAGGGGCATGTCGGCCTCGGTGAAGCGGCCGGTCTTCTTGTTGAGCACCTGCGCGACGCCGATGACCTTGCCCTGGAAGTCGCGGATGGGCGCGCACAGGATGTCCCGCGTGCGGTACCCAGTGCGCCGGTCGATCTCCTGGTTGAAGCGGGCGTCGGCGTAGGCGTCCTGGATGACCAGGCCCTCGCCCTTGACGAACACGGCGCCGGCGATGCCCAGGTGCGCCGGAAAGCGGATCTCCGAGAGCCCCGCCCCCTGCGCCACCCGGGAGTACAGCTCGTTGGGCTCCGGGTCGTGCAGGAAGATCGTGCAGCGCTCGGCGTCGAGGAACTCCGAGACGAGCTCCACCATCCGCGGGAGCAGCACCTCGATGTCGAGGGAGTCGGAGACCCGCCGCGCGACCTCCAGCAGGCCCGAGGTCTTGCGCAGCATCCCCGCCAGCTGCTCGGTGACGCTGACGCGATCGGTCTCGCTGAGGGTCGCCAGGATCCGGCGGACGTCGTCCTGGCGGAACCGGAAGTCGACCAGGCGCCCGATGAAGTCGGTGCCCTCGGCCTCGGGGGGTTTGGTCTGGTTGGCGTCAGCGCTCACGGGGCGGAAAGCCTACACCGGGCGCCGCTCCTCGAACAAACGCCCTCATGGTAGCCGCTGGACCTCGCGCAGGGCCGTTCGGCCCGGCACGCCGAGTGCAAATTCCCGGCAGGTCGCCCGCCTGGAGGAGCCTCATGGAGCTCGCGCTCGTGCTGACGATGCTCGCCGCTGTGCCGGAGCCCTTCAGGACGTTGGAGCCGGGCCTCGAGCTGGCGGAGCTGGATTCCCCAGTGAAGTCGGTCGTCGGCGACTCGCGGCTGACCGTGGTCCGAGTCGATCCGCAGCAGCGGAAGCTTCGGCTGCTGTCCCGGGTGCTCGAGAAGCTGCCAGACAACCCGGACGCGGCGGAGTGGGCGCGGCTTTACGAACTGCCCGCGGTGGTGAACGCCGGCATGTACCAGATGGACTTCAGGTCTACCGTCGGCTACTCGCAGGTCGACGGGCGGGTCTTCAACGGGGCCGTCCACGCCGGGAAGAACTTCCAGGCCTATCTGGCCTTCGATCCAAGGGAAAAGGGGCTCGCCCCGGTGCGGATCCTCGACCCGCTCTGCGACGACGTGAAGGCGGAGCTGAAGCGGTACGGCACCGCGCTGCAGAGCATCCGCATGGTCGACTGCAAGGGGAAGAACCACTGGGAGCAGCGCAAACGGAAGTGGAGCGCGGCGCTGGTGGGGCTCGACGGGAAGGGGCGCGTGCTCTTCATCCACGCCCGCTCGCCCTGGGCCCCCACCGAGTTCATCGATCTGCTGCTGGGCATGAAGGCGCTGGACCTGCGGCAAGCCGTCTACATGGAGGGCGGTCCGGAAGCCTCACTGGTGGTCGGCGCCGGGGGGACCTCGCTCACGCGCATCGGCAGCTACGAGAGCGGGTTCAACGAGAACGACGACAACCACCGCCTCTGGGCGCTGCCGAACGTGCTCGGGGTCGTGAAGAGGCAGTCGACAGTCGACAGTCTACAGTCGACAGCAAACGCACCGAGGTGAGGGCCGGCCTCTGCGTGCAGTCGACAAGCGACCGCGCTTCCGAGTCACCTCCCCTTCGGGGCAGAACATCGGCCAGAGCAGCTGGTTGGTGTCCTCGTGATGGAACATGACCTCCGAGCGCTTCCCGGCTGGCCCGGACAGCCGCGGAAGGACCCGTCATCGACGACGGGGTGAGCGCCAGGGCTTCGACGACGAGGAGGCCACTGGGCTGCTGGTCGCCAGCCGGCTCGACGAATGCGAGCGCTGCCTCTGGTCCCGCCGGAGATCCTCAACCTCGTCATCGCGTCGAGGCGGTCTCGACCGCTGCCTCGAGCTCCTTGGAGGAGAACGGCTTGCGCAGCCACAGGTTGGGGATGCGGTCGAGGAACGACTTCAGCTCCGGACGGACAGGAGCCGCCGTCATCACCACGACTCCCCGAACCAGCTCGGGCCAGCGCTTCTCGACCTCGGCGTACACCTCCATGCCCGAGAGGTCGGGCATCAGCAGGTCCAGCAGGATGACGTCGAACCGCTCGCCACGCGCCAGCCGCTCGATCGCCCCAGAGCCCCGGGTCTCGGAGGCGATGGCGTAGGCCGTGAGAGTGCGGGCGATGGCCTTGCCGATGAGCGCCTCGTCGTCGATCACGAGGACGCGCAGCTTGGCGCGCGCGGGACCGGTGCTCGAATCGCCACCCATGCCCGGCACTACACCATGCCGGACTCGGCGATTTCCAGCCCGCCGAGGCTGCGGAGCTGCGAGCGGTCTCGCCGGCCGGCGCGCGTCCGAACTCCGAGCGGGCGCGTCCTGCCTCCAGCCTGCCGGAGGGCCCGGGCTTGCCGAGAGGGCTCCGCTGTTCCTCCCCCCGTGCGTTCGCCCGCCACCCCGCCGCGAGTAGAGTGTCGACCAGCCTGGCCGCGTCGCGCGGCCGATGCAGCGCCCCGAACCCCGAGAGCCCCGCCATGCCCGGACCGAACGAGCAGGACCTCCGCGATTCGAAGTTCTTCCAGGTGGACCTCACGGCGAAGCGCGTCCTCGGCCCGGCCCCGCACGTCCCCGGCACGCTCGCGATGAACCTGGTGAGCGTCACCGTGGACCAGCCGCAGTACTGGCCGAACGAGAAGGTCCACCTCAAGGTGCTGATGCCCGGCCGGCCCTGGGCGAAGCTCAAGGCGAGCTGGCAGAAGCGCGACGCGAACCGGCAGCAGCAGGCGGGCGCGCTCGACGGCCAGGGCGTCGCGGTCCTGCTCCTGATGGACGGGGAGAAGAAGAGGCTCGAGCTCGGCGAGTTCCGGGTCGACGTCGAGACCGAGGACGGGACCGCCTCGGGCAGCGCCACCTTCGCGGTGGTCGAGGGCACGCTCGGGGCGCTCTCGCTGGCCCACGAGTTCAAGCAGGTCACCTCGGTCGCGGAGCTGGACCAGGCCAAGGGCGCCTGGTTCATGGGCAACGCCGCCGGCCCCGGGTCCCGCTGGGGCAACGGGCTCTCGTTCAAGAACGAGCTGCGCGTGGCGAACCAGCCCTATGAGGGCGACGCGCGCTGCCTGAGCCGCTGCATGCTCCCGGGCTGCAACGGCTGCGAGGCGGGCGCGCCGTTGGCCCTGAAGGTGGAGAAGGGCCTCGTCGCGGGGACCATCGACGTGGGCGGCCACTCCGGCCCGTTCCAGATAGAGCTCGTCACCGCCAAGGGCAGCCTGCGCCACCAGTTCGAGGGCTCCAGCCACGTGGAGCGGGACATGGTCGAGGCCTCGGGCGGCGTCACCTGGGACCACCGCGCCGGCCTCGCGCCCTACGAGAAGACGGTCCAGGTGCCCGGCCGGCAGCTCTTCCTGGACAGCTCCAAGGGCGAGCAGGCTCCGTTCGAGGTGGAGTCGCTGGTCGCTCGAATGGGCGCCCTCACCATCCGCATCGCGCAGAAGGTCACCGCGCCGGCGCTCGGGATCTGGGAGCCGAGGCCCGCTGGCACGTTCGAGCCCCGCACCGAGGAGCTCGCCGACCTCGAGCCGGGACGGGAGCTGGGGGTGCGCGTCGCGGTGCCGTACTCGCTGGTCACCATCGGCGGGTTCGTGGGCGGGGTGTTCCGCGAG
>JACRCT010000883.1 GCA_016218885.1 Deltaproteobacteria bacterium
CTCACCCCAGCTGACTATGGTCTGACCCAATTCGCAGAGCTTCCCAACACTTCCGATAGGTCCGCAATGTCCGACACGCAAAAGCCTGAACAGCCGGTGATGCTCATCGCCACTCTGCCGCAAGCCGCGCTCGTCGCGACCAGCCTGACGATCGAAGGGCTCGGCTGGCATCGCAGCCCTGGCTCGGCCAAGCACTTCCACGGTCGCTCGGTCTTCCTCCAGCTGCCCCACGACCATGGCAAGCCCGAATTCCCCTTCCTGGACGAAGGCGGTTGGCGGGACGCCGCGGCGGACACCACCGAAGCGCTCAAGGCGGCGCTCGGCGGGAAGAAGACCAAGACGGCGCTTTCGAACAACGCCCTGCACTGCGTGCCCATCGACGCCGCGCGCCGCTGCTGGCTGGTCAAGACCAGTGGACGGGCGCTCGAGATGAACGGGCCCCACGAGCTGATGCGCTTCACCAACCACACCTGCAACGAGGCCCTCACTCCCAATGAGGTCGCCAGCTGTGTCGGCCGCCCTCCCATCGCCGCACGTGAGCCGCGCTTCTACATGATGCTGGCGCCGCTGGAGATGCTGGTGCTCTCCAACCTGACGCCTTGCGAGTACGCCTGGTATGCGACGCACCGGCCGGGCAAGGTCTGCCGCCACCTGGCCTTCGTGGAGGTGGCCAGCGTCGCCAAGCGCCAGCTGGTGGCCGAAGGCGTTCTCGCCGAGGCCATGGACGAGCTCGTGAAGAAGGGCAAGAAGACCAAGACCCTGGCGTCCGGCGATCTGCTGAACCGGGTGCTCTTCCAGGATTGGATCGGCTACGCCAACCCCAGTGAAGGCGGGCTCTACCTGGCCGACCGGGAGCACCTGATGGCTTGGCGCTTCCCGACGACCGTCCCCTCGCAGTGGAGCCGTGCAGACGGCTAAGAAGCGACAGGAAGAACTCGAACCCGCCGACCTGCGGCGCACCTGTTAAGGTGCGCCTCTGGTCGGCATTGCTCAAGGAGGACCTCCATGGAGATTCGTCTCTACATGCTCTGTTACCGCGGAGAGGCCTTGGTCGCCTCGCACCTCGAGCCGGAGGCCTTCGGGCACTACATGGCCACCGGGACCAAGAAGCTCACCCGCGGCAGCCTGATGTTCTTCGAGCTCGACCGGAAGCGGCTGACGGGCGACTACTTCCGGCTGCACGATCTCGAGTCCCGCTGCGTCCCGCACCCCGATGGCAGCCCCAAGCGCAGCAAGTACGTGAGCATCTACCGCGTCCTCGAGCACGTGCCCGTCGACGCCATCCTCCGCCTGCACCTGGTCACCCTCGACGGCCGCGTGCTGTCGCTCGACCCCAGGAAGCCCGAGGACCGCGCCGCCGCCAACGAGTACCTCTACCAGGAGCTGAGCCCGGTGACGCCGCTCATCGCCTCCACGCTCGACCCGACCCGGTTCTGCGCCTTCATGACCAACCCGGAGGTGCCGCTGTACCTGCCGCGCCTCTTCTTCGCCGACCTCTCGCTCGACCGCGAGACGGGCGGCCGGCTCGCGGGCTACCTGCCCTACGAGGACCCCGCGCACATCGAGAGCTGCCTGGAGGAGATGCGGGCCAAGCCCGAGAAGCCGACCAAGACGATCTCCCGCTCGCCTTCCATCAACGCCTTCTTCCGCACCGTGAACCGCGGCTTCTATGTCGGTGACAAGACCGCGCTCGCGTTCTTCCCCTTCCCGGAGCGCCGCGCGCTGGAGACTGATCACGCGCGCTGGTGGCGCTCGGCTCAGATGGGCTAGCTGCCAATCCGCCCCTCTCCCTCTCTCTCGGAGACCCATCATGCGCTCCCTTCTCGGTTCGCTCCTTCGCTCCTCGCAGCGCCGCCTCGCCTGGCTTCTGGCACTGCTCGGCTTCTTCACCACCGCCTTCTTCTGGCTGCCCGCACATGCCAGCGGCACGGGCGAGCCCGCGGCGCGCGCCTTCCAATACTTCGCGCTCTTCTCGGACCCCAAGTACTCGCTGCTCGAGCGCGGCAGCCTGCTGGCCGTGCTGGGCGTGGCGGTGGCGGGGCTGCTCTATGCCTTGGCGCTGGCGCGGCAGGTCTACAGCGCCGACACCGGCACCCCGCAGATGAAGGCGGTGGCCGCGGCGGTGCGCGAGGGCGCCGACGCCTACCTCCGGGCCCAGTTCAAGAAGATCGGGCCGCTCATCGTGGTGCTCACCGCGCTGCTCGCCCTGCTCTACGGCGGCTCCGAGCCCGCCTTCCGCTGGGGCCGCGCCGGCTCCTTCCTGGTGGGGGCCCTCTTCTCGAGCCTGGTGGGCTTCGTCGGCATGCGCCTGGCCACCGCCGGCAACCTGCGCGTCGCGGCGGCCGCCCGCAAGAGCTACGGCGAGGCCATGCAGCTCGGCTACCGCACGGGCACGGTCACCGGGATGCTCACCGACGGCCTGGGCCTTCTGGGCGGCACCATCATCTTCCTGCTCTACGGAGACCACGCCTACGAGGCGCTGCTCGGCTTCGGCTTCGGCGGCACCCTGCTCGCGCTCTTCATGCGCGTGGGCGGCGGCATCTACACCAAGGCCGCCGACGTGGGGGCCGACCTCGTCGGCAAGATCGAGCAGGGCATCCCCGAGGACGACCCCCGCAACGCCGCCACCATCGCCGACAACGTGGGCGACAACGTGGGCGACTGCGCCGGCATGGCCGCCGACATCTTCGAGAGCTACGAGGTGACCATCGTCGCCGCGATGATCCTCGGCATGGCCAGCTTCGGGCACAAGGGCGTGATCTTCCCGCTGCTGGTGCGCGGCATCGGGGTCCTGGGCTCGATCGCCAGCACGTACACCGTGCGCGCCGGGCCCCGCGACACCTCCGACACCGCCCTCAAGAGCGTGCATCGCGGCTTCTGGATCGGCTCGGTCCTGAGCGTGCTCGGCTTCTTCCTCCTGGGCTTCTTCTACCTGCGCTTCGACACGGGCTATCTGACCAGCAACCCGATGGCCGCCGCCGGCTTCCCCGGGAGCAACCCGGCGCAGCTTCCGACCTGGGCCAGCTTCGGCGTGGCCGGGCTGGACATGCGCCCTGCGCTCACCTGCCTCATCGGCGTGGTGCTGGCCATCGTCCTCAACAAGGTGACCAGCTACTTCACCCACACCAAGCACGCCCCGGTGCAGGGGCTGGCCAAGAGCTGCCAGACCGGCCACGCCACCAACATCATCAGCGGCATCGCGCTGGGCTACGAGAGCACCGTGGCGACCCTGCTGGTGGTCGCCGGAGCCATCCTGCTCTCGGTGCTCTGCTACCACGGCGCCCCCCCGCTCTTCGTCGCCTACGGGGTGGCCATGACCGGCATCGGCATGCTCACCCTGACCGGCAACACCATCTCCATGGACGTGTTCGGCCCGGTCGCGGACAACGCCAACGGCATCGGGGAGATGGGCTACGACCCCAAGGCGATGGAGGCGGAGTCGCCGGGCAGCTACGCCCGGGCCCGTCAGGTGCTCGCCGACCTCGACGCGGTGGGCAACACCACCAAGGCCGAGACCAAGGGCATCGCCATCGGCTCGGCGGTCATCGCCGCGGTCTCCCTGTTCGCCAGCTTCATCGCCACCATCGCCGTGGGCGGCGAAGAGAAGATCGCCGAGATGACGGTCGCCCAGTACCTGGCCGAAGCCGGCCGCATCACCGTGGCCGACCCCACCGTGCTCATCGGCCTGCTGATCGGCGGCGCGGTGCCCTTCCTCTTCAGCAGCATGCTCATCCGCGCCGTGGGCCGGGCGGCCTTCTACATCGTCCACGAGTGCCGGCTGCAGTTCCGCGACCCGGCCATCGTCAACGGCACCAAGAAGCCCGACTACGGCCGGGTCGTCGACATCTGCACCAACACCGCCCAGAAGGAGCTCGTCGGCCCCGGGCTGTTGGCAATGGTGATGCCGGTCGTCGTGGGCGTCGGGTTGGGCCCCTACGCGCTGGGCGGCTTCCTGGCGGGGATGATCCTCGTCGGGCAGCTGCTGGCCGTCTTCATGGCCAACGCCGGAGGGGCCTGGGACAACGCCAAGAAGCTCATCGAGGACGGCGTCTACGGCGGCAAGGGCTCGGAGGCGCACAAGGCGGCGGTCACCGGAGACACCGTGGGCGACCCGCTCAAGGACACCGCGGGACCGGCCATCAACCCGCTCATCAAGGTGATGAACATGGTGAGCCTGCTCGTCCTCGGCGCGGTCCTCCAGTACAACCTCGTCGAGCCCAGGGGCCTGGGCGGGTCGGTGAGGCTCATCGGCGTGGCGATCCTCGTGGCCGGGCTGGCCGCCGCGGGCTGGGCGGTCTGGAAGAGCAAGCACGAGTCGGGCGACCTGGAAGCCGAGCGCAACCAGCAGCTGGCGGCTGCCGAGTCGGCGGCCAACCCGGACGCCATCGTCAAGAAGGCGTCCTGACCTCACTGCGCGGTCCGTGAGAATCCGATCCCGCCGCCCCACCCGGGGCGGCGGGATCTCCTTTTCACCACCTTCGCTTTTCAAGCCTCATCCTCCCCGAGGAAGGCCTCGGGGAGGCCCGCCGCTCAGCGCTTCACAGCGGCCGAACGGGGGCGACTATCTCCACCTCGAACAGCTTCTGGGGATGAGCCTGGGGGTCGTTGAGACACCGCTCGTAGCAGGGCCGGTCGTCTGGCTGGAAGCCGCTCTCCGGCATCCACTTGCCGTAGAGCCAGTTCCAGGCGCCCGCGAACTCGGTCACGCCGAGCTCGAAACGGGCCACCGCGCACTGGCCAGCGGGGATCTCCATCACCCCCACCTCGCCCTCGGCGCGGGTGCCCGGCGGCACGGTCACGCACACGCTCACCCGCAGCTTCTCCTCGGCGGTGATGTCCGGGTTGTCGTGGTAGATGCTCAGCATCCGCGTCTGGGCGTTCATCAGCCCCCGCGCCCCGGCCCACTTCGAGATCTGAGCGAACAGGCGCCCGAAGAGCCCGGCGTCGCCGGCGTACGGTCCTACGTGCCGCACGTAGGCGACGGTCAACGCCGGCATCTGCTCGACGCCGATGGACTTGGGCTCCTTGATGGTCTGCTGCATGCTGTGCCTCCAGTTGGACGCGCCGTCGCGGTCTGCGGCGGCGGTGGAGGCAAGGTAGACGGGGTCGTCGGGTGCGGCTTTCCTCTGCTTGCGAATCGGTTTGCAGTTCTTGCTCCCCCCGGCCCGCCATTCGCTCGCGCTCATGCCGTAGGCCGCGCGGAACGCTCGCGCGAAGGCCGCAGAGCCCCCGAAGCCACAGTCCAGCGCGACGGCGGTGATGCTCTTGTCTTTGAGCTGCACGAGCTGCGTGGCCGAGCGCTCCAGCCGCAGGCGGAGGATGAACTGGTAGAGCGTCTCACCGGTCAGCGCCGCGAAGACGCGATGGAAGTGGAACGGCGAGAAGCACGCCACCTCCGCCAGGTCCTCGAGGGAAAGAACCTCGGCGAGGTGGCCCTCGATGTGATCGACCACGCGATTGATGCGGGCGACGTACTCGGCGCGGCTCGACGCGCTCGCGGCCTGGGCGCTCATGGGCGGGGCCTTCGACCCTCAACGCAGGGTGAAGCTCCGTGAGGCGACCAGCGTCTCCTCGCCGATATCGAGGATGGTCTTCACCAGGTACGCCTTCACCTCGTAGGTTCCGGGACTGGAGACCGCGAACTGCGAGAGGCAGATGTGCGCGTCTTTCGAGGCGCAGGCCGAAAAGTCCTTCTGCTCGAGTCGGTTGAAGTACAGGCGCACGAAGCGGCCGTCGAAGGCTGCCGACGACTCCATGCGGAAGGTCAACATCGAGGTGGTCGCGAGGTCGAAAGACTCGGCCTGCCCGGTCAAGGTCATGGAGGCGGCATTCATCCCCGTGCCGAACCTGAGCTCGTCCTTGAAATCGCCGTCCCCGGTGCCGCTGCACCCGGCGAAGGCGATGACGCTGCTGACCACGAGGAGAAAAGCGAGCTTCATGGACGGGCTCTCTTGTCGGAGGAACGGTGGAGGATCGTCCTCATCCTCCCACTGGTGGCGGCGATGGGTCTACGTAGACCTGTGGGTCGACGCCCCGTCACAGCAGGCCCGGGAGGGGCGGCCTGATAAGGGTCGCAGGCGACCCGGAACTAGGACTGCCTCGTGAGGCAGCCCGAGGTGGCCCATCGGATGCAAAAGGTGCCCGGCGGATTGCTCACCAGGAGGCAGCAGTGCTTGCATTCAGGCTCGGGTTCAGTCGCACCTCGTCGGCCAAGCATGAAGACCCGGTGGCGCTGTCGAACGAGGAGGCGAACCTGGAGAGCCTCGAGGCTCAGCTGAGCGCCAAGCTCGCCGAGCTGGAGCGCCGCGAGGAGGCGATGATCCGCACGGTGGAGGAGGAGCGGCAGGAGCTGGTGGCGCTGTCGCGCTCCCGCGCCGGGGGGATGGTGCCCGAGGCGCTCAGCCGCTTCCCGGCCCACTTCGCGCCCAGGGCGAGCCCGGTCCACGAGCGCCAGAAGGCCTGCGAGATGCGGCGGGCGGCGCTCGA
>JACRCT010000861.1 GCA_016218885.1 Deltaproteobacteria bacterium
AAGCGCGAAGGCACCGCGCAGGGCCCCAACGTCATGTACTTCGAGACGGGGCAGGGGACCGCGCTCTCGGCGGAGGCGCACTACGACACCGACCAGGTGACGATGGAGGCGCGCACCTACGCGCTGGCGCGTCGCTACCAGCCCTTCCTCGTCAACAGCGTGGTGGGGTTCATCGGGCCCGAGTACCTCTATGACGGCAAGCAGATCACCCGCGCCGGCCTGGAGGACCACTTCATGGGCAAGCTCTCGGGCATCTCCATGGGCTGCGACGCCTGCTACACCAACCACGCCGTGGCCGACCAGAACGACCAGGAGAACCTGGAGATGCTCCTGGCGATGGCCGGCGTGAACTACCTGATGGGCATCCCCATGGGCGACGACGTGATGCTCAACTACCAGACCACCTCCTTCCACAACAACGCGGCGCTGCGCACGCTGCTGGGCCTGCGCCCGACGCCGGAGTTCGAGGCCTGGCTCGAGCGGATGGGGCTATGGCGCAACGGAAGGCTGACCGAGCGCGCCGGCGATCCCTCGGTGTTCGACGCCCAGGGGCTGCCGTGAACCGCGACGAGGTCCGCAAGGCCGTGGAGGAGGAGCTGCGGCGCGTGCTGCAGTCGCAGGTCGCGCCCCAGGCGGAGGCTGTCCCGGCGGCGCCCCTGACGAAGAAGAAGGACCTTCCGAAGGTCGCCCGCTGGCTGCTGGACGAGCAGCCCTCGCCCGACAGGCCCGTTCCAGTCTCGGCGCCCCGGAGCCCTATCGCCTCTGGCCCGTCGAAGGTCGAGGACCCGCGCAACCCGGAGGCCCTGCAGCGCTTCATCGCCGCGACGCCTTCGCGGATAGGGGTAGGGCGCACCGGAACGCGCTATCTGACCGAGACCTATATCCGAATGCGAGCCGACCACGCGGTGGCCAAGGACGCGGTCTACAGCGAGGCGAAGGATGGCTTTGCTGAGAAGCTGGGCTGCCTGGCCCTGCGCACCCAGTGCAAGGATCGGCAGGACTATCTGCTCTACCCCGGGCACGGGCGGCGATTGGACGAGGCCTCGCAGGCGCTCCTCGCGGGGCAGGGGACGAGGGGCGCCCAGGTGCAGCTCATCTTCGGAGATGGGCTCTCGATGTGGGCGGCCCAGGCCAATGGCCCGGAGCTGCTGCCCAGCCTGCAGAAGGAGATCGCGGCGGCCGGCTTCTCACTGGGCAAGCCGCTCTTCGTTCGCTTCGCGCGGGTGGGCGTGCAGGACCACGTAGGGGTGCTGCTCGGGGCGCAGGCGACGCTCATCTGCCTGGGCGAGCGGCCCGGCTTGGGGACAGGCGACTCGCTGTCCATCTATCTCGCCTACGGGCCCAAGCTCGATCAGGACAACGCCGAGAAGAACTGCATCTCCAACGTCCGCGCGCTGGGCATCCGCCCGCACGAGGCTGCGCGCGAAGCAGCCTCGATCCTCAGGCGCGCCTTCGCCGCCGGCAGGGGAGGAGTGCTCACCCGATGAACCTCGTTCCGCTGCGGCCCAAGCTCCTCACGTGCCGGATGATCCCCCACGCGGATCGCGCGCTGGCTGCCTCCCTGGGCTGCGACCCCGAGCGGCATGCCTCCCTCGGGCTGGTCACCTGCGATCAGGACGACTCTCTCTACGCCGCGCTCGACCACGCGACCAAGTTCGCGCCGGTGGACGTGGTTTACGCCCGGTCCTTCTACGCCGGAGCCGCGCACGCCTCCGGTCCGCTCTCGGGCGAGATCATGGGCGTCATCGCCGCGGACGACCCCGACCACGTCGCCGAAGGGCTGTGGGCGCTGCGGCAGGCGCTGGCCGAGGAGATCTGCTTCTACACCACGCCCGGGGAGGGCCGGCCGGCCTTCTTCCCGCATGTCATCGCAAGTCTCGGCCGCTACCTGTCTCAGGAGTCGGGCCTGGAGGTGGGCGCGCCGATGGCCTACCTCGTCGCCCCGCCGGTGGAGGCGATGGTGGCCCTCGACCACGCGCTCAAGACGGCGCAGGTGCGGATGGTGAAGTTCTTCGGGCCGCCCACCGAGACCAACTTCGCCTCCGCCTATCTGACCGGCGAGCTCCCCGAGGTCGAGGCCGCAGCGAGGGCGTTTGCCGAGGCGGTGATCGAGGTCTCGGATCGGCCGCTTGAGGCGGCGGTGCGGCCGGTGCGGCTGCGGCGCTAGCCTGGCGTGGCCCGAAGGTCTCGGCTCGAAGTCGAGAGCAGCAACGACGGGCAGGACGCGAGACCATGAGGTCTCCACGGCAGTCGCACCGTCGCTGCCTCAGACACCGCCTTCAACCAGGGCGACTCGGGCTCAAGCTCGCTCACGACTGGCCCGGCCTTTGGCGGACGAGCAGATGCACAGTTCCAGCAGTAGAGATAGTCACGCATCTTCACTCCGAAGCGGAGGCCTCTGCATCTAGGCTCCCCCCGTGACGATGACGCCGCTGGGCAGAGGAGGTAGCCGCGGTCTCCTCGCTGCAACGACACCAGCGAGGGAGCGCATGGCTAATGCGCGACGAGCGGGTAGTCGCCCGGCCGCTCAATGGAGGAAAGCTCGAGATCGACGTCCAGACGGGGCCAGCGGAGGTAGTGGCCGTGGCAGACCTCCACCTCGTAGATTTCACCGAGTCGAGCATCCTTGAACCAGGGGAAATTCTCGGTGGGCAAGAAGTACTCGTGTCCTAGTGCCAGGAGCCAGACTCCTCGAGGCGACACGTTCAGGACTTCAACCTCCGAAGTGCTTGTTCCAGGCGCCGATGAATTCATCGCGATGCTCCTCTACCACCCGCTGAAGCTCACGAAGCTCGCCCGCCTGCAATCCACTCCAGTCGGCGAGCGCCACCGCGGGCTCACCCAGAGAGACCTCGCAGGAATGCGCTACGCTCTGCTGGAGCATATCCGGTCGCCGGTGGACCCCGCACCACGGCCGCTCGATACCTTCGATTCGCCCGGCGCTAGCGAAGCGCGTCGGACAGCGACTCGATGCTCGGGGGCTTGGTGAGGTGCTTGTCGAAGCCGGCCTCGACCGCGCGTTGGCGATCGGCCGGCAAGCCGTATCCGGTGAGGGCGACGATCCGTTTCGAGCGCAAGGCCGGGTCGGACCGCATGGCCCGCGCGACCGCGGCCACTCCTTCTCTACTTCAATCCCTGCCACCACCTTGCCGGCTGTGGAGGGCTCGAGAGCGTCACGCGCTCTCCAATCTTCGGCGTGAGCACCGCGACCCCACCGGCCTGAGCCGCGGACATGAGCGTCTCGATGGGCTCGTCCCAGGGGTGGATGCCGAGGTTGAACGTCGCCCAGTGGATCGGCAGCAGGTAGCGCCCCCCGAGCGCCTGGTGGGCTCTCAGCGCTCCGCTGGGCCCCAGGTGGATGAGCCCCCAGTTCTCGTGGAACGCCCCGATCTCCAGCATCGTCAGGTCGAAGGGACCGTAGCGCTTGCCGATCTCCTCCAGCACGTCGAAGTATCCGCTGTCGCCGCCGAAGTAGACCCGCCGCTGCCTGGCCTGCACCACCCATGACGCCCACTGGGTGGTGTTGCGGTCGAAGATTCCGCGGCCGGAGAAGTGGCGCGCGGGCGCACAGGCGATCTTCAGCGCGCCGTCGGCCAGCGTCTCCTCCTCCCACCAGTCGTGCTCGTGGATCCGCTCGGGGGCCACGCCCCACTGCTCGAGGTGTGCCCCCACGCCCAGAGGCACGAAGAAGGGCACCGTGGGCTGGTTCCTTGCGAGCTGCTGGATCGCCCCCTTGTCGAGGTGGTCGTAGTGATCGTGGGAGATCGCCACGGCCGCGAGCTCGGGGA
>JACRCT010000862.1 GCA_016218885.1 Deltaproteobacteria bacterium
ACGATCGCCTTGTCCTCGATGAAGTCGCCCAGGTGGCTGTCCTCCTCCTCGCCGATCGGGGTCTCCAGGGAGATCGGCTCCTTGGCGATCTTGAGGACCTTGCGCACCTTGTCGAGAGGCAGCTCCATCTTCTCGGCGATCTCCTCGGGCGTCGGCTCACGGCCGATCTCCTGCACGAGGTAGCGGCTGGTGCGGATGAGCTTGTTGATCGTCTCGATCATGTGCACCGGGATACGGATGGTGCGGGCCTGATCGGCGATGGCGCGGGTGATGGCCTGGCGGATCCACCAGGTGGCGTAGGTCGAGAACTTGTAGCCGCGCTTGTACTCGAACTTGTCCACCGCCTTCATCAGCCCGATGTTCCCCTCCTGGATCAGGTCGAGGAACTGCAGGCCGCGGTTGGTGTACTTCTTGGCGATGGAGACCACCAGGCGCAGGTTGGCCTCGACCAACTCGGCCTTGGCCCGCTCGGCCTTCTTCTCGCCCAGGAGGATCGCCTCGTAGCTCTTGCGCAGGTCGGGGATGCGGGTTCGCGCCTCCTCCTGCACCCGCAGGATGGTGCGCGCTGCGGCCCGCACTTCGCGCTCGAGCTCGTCGAGCTGCTCCGGGGTCATGTTGAGCTTGCGGCAGACCTTCTTCTTGTTGCCCTCGTTGAGGCGGGCCTCCTTGAGCAGGCGTCGCAGGTCGTGCATCGGGACGTGGGCCTTCCGCTCCCACTCGCGCAGCGCCTCCTCGGCCTTCTCCACCCGCTCGATCTGCTGCTTGAGCACCAGCACGATGCGGTCGATCTGCTTCTTGTTGAGCCGCATCTCCTCGAGCAGGACCTCCATCTCGCCGCGGTGGTCCTTGATCTCCTGCTTGAGCTCCTTGCGCTTGACCTCGGTGAGCTTCTTGTGCTCGAGCACGTCGTTGAGGCGCTCGCAGTCCTTGTCGAGCTTGCGGATCTTGTCGATCAGGCGCACCAGCTGCTCGGCGCGCTCGCCCTCGTTGAAGCTGGCGGGGGCGCCGCCCTCTTCGTCGGTGGTCTCCTCGGTGGCGCTGCTCTCGGGGGTCTCGGGGGCGTCCTTGACGATGTCGCGCACCCGCATCTTGCCCTTGCGCAGCCGCTCGCCCATCTCCAGGATCTCGCTGATGGCGATGGGGCTGGACATGACCGCGCGCAGCACCTCCTTCTCTCCGTCCTCGATGCGCTTGGCGATCTCCACCTCGCCCTCGCGGGTGAGCAGCGAGACCGACCCCATCTTGCGCAGGTACATGCGCACCGGGTCGTTGGACTTGCCGTAGCCGGCCTCGTAGTCCTCGTCGTCCTTGTCTTCCTCTTCCGGCTTGTGCTCCTCGACCACCGTAGGCTTGGGCTCGGGGAGCTTCATCGACTTGTTGGCGGTGTCGACGATCTCGATGTCGTGCTCGCCGAACATGCTCATCACGTCGTCGATCTGGTCGGACGACACGATGTCCTGCGGAAGGGCGTCGTTGATCTCGTCGTAGGTGAGGAAGCCCTTCTCGCGGCCCTGGTCCATCAGGGCCTTGACTTCCTTGCGCTCGGTGACCGCGCCGGGGTCCTCGTCGAGGTCCTCCACCTCGTCGGTCACCGCCTCGTCGTCGGCGCCGATGGTCTCCAGGGCGGCCTCGTCGGGCTCGGTGGGAGCCCGTGGCTCGGCGACCTCCTCCTCGCCCTCGGGGCGCTCGGCCTCGAGCTCTTCACCCTCGATGCCTTCGTCGTCGAGCTCCGAATGGGCGCCCTTGGGGAGCTTGCCCCTGGGGCCCTTGGCCGCGCCGGCCTTGGCGGGCGCAGCGGGTTTTCCTGGCTTGCCCTCGATGGCCGGTCTGGTCGGCTTGCCGCCGATCAGCGCAGGCTTGGACGGCTTGGTGGGCTTCTTGGTGACGGCGAGCTTCTTCTTCAGGTCCTTCTTCTCCAAGGCTGCTGCCTCCTTGCTGCTTGCCGCGCGCCCGGCGCGGCGTCGCTCCCCGTCGTCGGCCGGGCGGTTTGCCGGCCCCTTCGGGGGCTTGTCGCCCATCCCGAGCCGGGCGGCAAGCTTGTCCTTGAATGCCTTGAGCGTGCTCTTCATCGTCCGCTCCCCATGGCCCGGGCCCCCACGGCCACTTCCGGAGCCTCGGCCGAGCGCTGCTTGAGCCGCATGCGCAGGTCGTTCAGCTCCCGGTGCTCGAGCTGGAGGCGTGAAAGCTCCTCCTCGCTCGCGCCGGTGGACTGCGCCTGCGAAAGCTCCTGGATCTTCTCCTTGCGTCGCTCTTCGAGCCGCGCCAGCCGCATGCCGACGGAGGCGTCGTGCAGCGCCTTCCGCCGGGCGTCCGGGGCGGTCATGGTGGCCGAGATGACCTGGAGCGACTTCTCGATCGACTTGCGCGTCGTCTCGCCCAGCGAGGGCAGCGACTCGACCGGCCGCTCGCTCTCCAGGAGCACCCGCACCTCGAGAGAGCGGATCTCGTCGCGGAAACGGGCGTCGGGCTCGTCGCGCAGGGTCGAGTCGGCGACCAGCAGCGCCGCGAACAGCTCCTCGTTCACGTCGAGCGCGGGGGCGGTCGCCTGGGGCCGGGCCGGCTTGGGGGCCGGCTTGGGCTTGAGCTCCTGGCGCAGCGAGGCGCGCACCTCCGACTCGGGAACGCCGAGGTGATCGGCGAGCTGGGTCATGAGCAGGGTGCGGGCCATCCCGGGAGCCATCGCCTCCAGCAGCGGGAGGAAGCGGGCGAGCGCCGCCATCTTCTCCTCGAACGCGGATGCCCGTCCCTGGGGCAGGGCTCGCTCCAAGAGGTAAGTCGACAGCCCTGGTGCCTGCGTCACCAGCTGCTCGACCGCCGCGCTGCCCTCGCGCAGGGCAAAGGTGTCCGGGTCGTCGCCCTCCGGCAGGGTGGCCACGCGGGCCTTGACGCCTGAAGCGAGCAGTGGCGCGGCCAGGCGCTCGACCGCCTTCATCCCAGCGGAGTCGCCGTCGAGCAGGAGCACCAGCTCCTCCGCGCCGGCCTTGGCGAGCGCCCCCAGGTGGCCTGTGGTCAGGGCCGTGGAGCAGAGCGCGACCGCGTGCTGCACCCCGGCGCTGAAGAGACCGATCACGTCGAAGTATCCTTCCACGAGGATCGCCGTCTTCCTCTTGCGGATCTCGTCTTTGGCGACGTCCAGGGCGTAGAGCGTCTCGCTCTTGCGGTATACCGGCGACTCCCGCGAGTTCAAGTATTTCGGCGGCGGGTCGCGGTCGGGGCGGGCCTGGTGCTCGACGAGTCGACCGCCGAAGGCGATGACGCGGCCGTCGGACGAGCGGATGGGGATCGTCAGGCGTCCGCGGAACACGTCGTAGTACCCGTCGCTCTGCGTCTGAGGGGCGACCAGGCCGGCCTTCGCCCCCCACTCGAGGATGCCTTCCTTAACAAGGCGGGTGGAGAGATCGTTCCAGGCCAGCGGCGCGTAGCCCAGGCCGAAGCGGCGGGCGAGGTCCGGCCCGACACCGCGCTTCTCGAGGTGCTCGCGTCCAGGCGCTCCGGCCGGGCCCGTCCAGAGCCTCTCCTCGAAATGCCGCTGGGCGAGCGCGTTGGCCTCGCGCAGCTGGGCGCGTTCCCGGGCGGCCGGGTCCTCGCGCTCCTCGATGCCGACCCCGGCCTCCTTGGCCAGGTCGTGCACCACCTCGACGAAAGAGCGGCCGGTGAAGCGGGTCAGGAAGCTGATGGCGTCGCCGCCCGCCTCGCAGCCGAAGCACTTGAAGTAGCGGCGGTCGGGGTTGACGTGGAAGCTGGGAGTCTTCTCGCCGTGGAAGGGGCACAGGCCCTTGAACGAGCGCCCGGCTCGCTTGAGCTCGACGTGCCGGGAGATGAGCGCCACGATGTCGGTGCGCTCCAGGATCTCCTGGATTTTTTCCGGCGGGATCTGCATCGAGGCTCGGGCTCTACCCTTCCTTGGTCGTTGGCGGTGTCTTGGGGGTGAGCTTCTTCTTGACCAGCTCGCTGAGGGTCTTGCCGTCGGCGCGGCCGGCCGCCTTGGCCTGGGCAAGCTTCATGACCGCGCCCATCTCCCGGGGCGTCTTGGCGCCGGTCTCGACGATGGCTTGCGCGACGAGCTGGTCGAGCTCATGGGGCGAGAGGGGCTGTGGGAGATAGGCCTTGAGAAAGGCGCCTTCGGCCTCTTCCTGGGCGGCGAGCTCGGGCCGATTTCCCTTCTTGAACTGCTCGGCGGACTCTACGCGCTGCTTGAGCTGGCGCTCGACGAGCTTGAGCACCTCGGCATCGTCGAGGTCCTTCTTGCCAAGCTCGATCTCCTTCTTGGTGATCTCGGTCTTGAGCAGGCGCGTGGCCGAGAGCGCAGCGGCGTCGCGGGCCTTCATCGCCTTCTTGAGATCCTCGTCGATCTTCTGCTTGAGGCTCATGGCGGGCTCCGAAGGCGGAAGCACACGAAGGCCCGGGAAAACCGCACAGGTCCCGGGCCCACGGGAGGTGCCGCACCTGGCCGCCCCCGCCTGTCTCGGGGGCGCCGCGGCAAGATGGCTCAGCTGTACGACTTGCGCAGCTTCTTGAGCGCCCGCTTCTTCGCCGCCAACGCCTTCTTCTTGCGCTTGACGGAGGGCTTCTCGTAGTGCTCGCGCTTGCGAATCTCCGAGAGGATTCCCGCCTTCTCGCACTGCTTCTTGAAGCGCTTCATGGCGTTCTCGAAGGACTCGCCTTCCTTGACGCGAACTCCTGGCATGAGGTCACCTCCCTTCGCGCCAAATCGACTGGCAGGGCGCCGTGGGGCGCCCGGTCTATCGCCCAGCAAACAAATGGCCCGCCGTCACGTAGGCGGGCGCCGCAGGGCGGATTCGTTAGTAAACGCCTTAATTTACAAAAGACCTCCC
>JACRCT010000004.1 GCA_016218885.1 Deltaproteobacteria bacterium
CGCTCCCGTGAGGTCTGCCGGCGAGGAGAGACCCGAGCTCAGGGCGAGGACCACCTGGCGCAGAGAGTTGTCGGCGCGCTGCAGCGCTCTCTTCTCGATGTCGGGGCGCCCGCGGCGCGCGAAGCTCATCGAGATGGGGAGATGGACCTTCAGAATCTCCAGAGAGAAGGGCGTGGCGACGAGCCCCAACGCGGTCCCTTCGCCCTCGAGGACCAGCTGCGCCGAGCCGATCAGGAGAGCGCGATCGGTCAGGCGAACGGCGTCGCCCATGGTCAGCGGCGCCTGGTCCCAGGGGATCGCGACCCCGAAAGGGACGAGCTCCCGGGAGGGGTGCAAGAGGGTGAGCAGGGAGCCGCCGGGCTCGAGGCGCGCGATGGCGGCATGGGTGAAGACCGTCGCCACCCGTCCGCGCAAGGGGCCCGCCCCGAGGAGCGAGCGATCGAAGCGGTGGGAGGGGAGCGGGGCGATCGTCGTCATACGGGCTCGAGGTGCGCGAACGAAGGCCAGGACTCTACCACTTGGCACGCGGCAAGGATCCCGCTCGTAGCCTGCCTCGAGGGGCCCATGGACGCGATGTACGGCGGGGGCTGGGAGCGCGCGATGCAACAACGCCGCGGAGGGTCCGTCTTCTCAGCGACGCGGAGCCCGGCATCAATCCTGGAAGGCTTCGCGGGAGGAGACGGGTGATGCGCGGATGGCTCTTGATCGTGTGGGCGGGCGTGATGGCGGCGTCTTCGGCAAGGGGGAGCGTGCCGAGCGAGTCGCCCGAGCAGTTCGAGACACGAGTCACCTCCGAGCTGGCCCAGCAGGATGCGGAGGCGGCGCGAGCCTTCGCCGAGGCCAACAAGGCCCGGGCCGCCCAGGATTGGGCCAAGGCGAGCGCTCTCTACGCCGAGGTCACGCAACGGGCTCCGAGCTTCTCGCATGCGCTGCGGCGCCGCTGTGGCGCACAGCTCGCCCTGGGCGAGCGCACACGAGCGCTGAGCGACTGCCGAAAGGCTCTGGAGATCGAGAAGAGCCCTGAGAACCAGCTTGCGGTCGCCAACGCGCTCTCGAGCGCCGCCGGCAACGGGAACCGCCCATCCAGCACGGAGCTCGACGAGGCCCAGCAGCTCGTGAGCGCCGTCGTCCGGTCCCAGCCCGACGACCTCGATGCGCGCGAAGTCCAGTGCCAGGTCGCCCTCCAGCAGCAGCGCTTCTCAGCTCTGGGCGAGTGCAGCGGGCAGCTCGTTCGCCAGGATCCGGCTCGAGCCTCCGGGCATTTCTTCGGCGTGCTGGTGGCTCTGCAGCAAGGGGAGTTCGATGAGGCGCGCGCTTGCCTGGCGCGGGCCAAGGCCGCCGGGCTCGAGCCGGAGATGGGCGCCAACCTCGAGCGAGCGATCGACGAAAACCAGCCGTGGACGGAGCGCTACCTGCCGCGCCTGGGCTGGCTCGTCCTCGGTTGGATAGTTGCCATGGGCCTGCTCATCATCGCCGGCTGGATTCTGAGCTGGATGGCTCTGCGGGCCGCAAGCAGGCCGCCCGCCGCGGCGACCGGGCAGGCGGTGGGCCTGAGCAAGACCTTGCGCCGGCTCTATGCCGTCGTGCTCTGGCTCGGGTGTGCCTACTACTACGTGTCGGTCCCGCTGATGCTGGTGGCGGTCGTGGCGCTGGGCGGGGGCCTGATCTACGCCTTCTTCGCCATCGGCCGGATTCCGATCAAGCTGGTGGCCATCATCGGTTGCCTGGTGCTGGTCACTGTGTGGGCAGTCCTGAAGAGCCTCTTCGTCCGCAGCAAGGACGTGGACCCGGGCCGGCGGCTGGATCTGGCGCAGCACCCGCGTCTGGCGGCGGTTCTGGCCGAGGTCGCCCAGAAGGTCGGGACGCCGCCGGTCGATCAGGTCTTCCTGACCCCCACGACCGACCTCGCGGTGTTCGAGCGGGGAAGCATGCTCAAGCAGCTGCGCGGCCAGCGCGAGCGGTGTCTCATCCTCGGCGCGGCGGTCCTCGAGGGCATGCCCGTCACGGCGTTCAAGGGAATCCTCGCTCACGAGTATGGGCACCTCTCCAACAGGGACACCGCGGGCGGCGGGTTCGCGCTGGCGGTGCGGCGCTCGCTGCTCACGATGGCCCGGGCTCTCGCCGAGGGCGGCGCGGCGGCCTGGTACAACCCGGCCTGGCTCTTCCTCAATGGCTTCTATCGGGTGTTCCTGCGCATCTCGCACGGCGCCTCGCGCCTCCAGGAGGTCTTGGCTGATCGCTGGGCGGCGCTGTGCTACGGAGCCGCGGCCTTCGAAGCGGGCCTGCGCCACGTCATCGAGCGCAGCATCCGCTTCGACGCCCACGCCCAGGCCAGCCTCAAGGAGGTCATCGACGGCTCGCGGGCCTTGGTCAACCTCTACCGCTACGTGCCGAGCAGTCCGCTCGATGAGCAGGAGATCGAGCGGGCGATCAAGGCAGCGCTGGACGCGGCGCCCTCTGCCTACGACAGCCATCCGGCGCCGTCGGCCCGCTTCGCCTACGTCAAGGCGGTGCCCAGCCCGGCGTCTGGGGAGGAGCCTGGAACCGCCTGGGAGCTGCTCGAGGACCATGAGGCCCTGGAGCGCGAGATGACCGATCAGATCCGCTCGAACGTCGCCGAGAACACGGGCATCGTCATCCCCACCAAGGATTCGGAGCCCGCCTCCGGCCAGCCGGTCGAGGTGGCGAAGGCGGAGGGGTAGCAGCGTCTGGAGAGTCCCCACGTGCAGCGAGGCGATTCGGGGAGTCCCGCTCTCGCGATAGGCCTGTCCCGAACTTGCCCCACGGCGAAGCTGCCCATCGATGGGCAGGTCGGTGCAGGGTGTCCGGCTCTCGCGATGGCCCCTGTCCCGAACTTGCCCCACGGCGAAGCTGCCATCGTTGGGCAGGTCGGTGCAGGGAGTCCCGCTCTCGCGATAGGCCTGTCCCGAACTTGCCCCACGGCGAAGCTGCCCATCGATGGGCAGGTCGGAGCAGGGTGTGCCGGCTCTCGCGATGGCCCCTGCTCGAACTTGCCCCACGGCAAAGCTGCCCATCGTGGAGCAGGTCGGTGCAGGGTGTCCGGCTCTCACGATGGCCTCTGCTCGAACTTGCCCCACGGCGAAGCTGCCCATCGTTGGGCAGGTCGGTGCAGGGTGTGCCGGCTCTC
>JACRCT010000856.1 GCA_016218885.1 Deltaproteobacteria bacterium
CACCGGCGGCGACACCGGCCAGCCCAGAGGCTGATCGCCCGCGCACCACGTTCATCTTCCTGTTCGTGCTGGCCTCGGTCTTCGTGCTCACCGGCATCGTCCTGGGCGTGGATCAGTTCTTCAGCATCTCGGTGCGCGAGGAGCTCGAGGAGAAGGTGCTGCGCCCCGAGAACCCTCAGCTGCGGCAGCTGCGCTCCGAGGAGGAGACCCGGCTGACCCGCTACCAATGGGTGGACCAGAGGGCAGGGATCCTGCGGGTACCTGTCGGTCGCGCCCGCGAGCTCGTCCTCGCAGAGTGGGCGGCGCGACCTGGAGGGTTCGTCGCCCATCGCAGCGAGGGGGAGGCGCCGGCGAACGCGCCTCCTGACGACCCCAAGAAGGCGCCCTCGGCGTCCCCTCCGTGATCAGAGAGCACCCGGCCATGGGAGCCACGCGGCGGCAGCGAGAGTCTCCTCCCCCGCCGCCGCCCCGCCCCGTGCGAGGGTGTCGCAGTAAGCCACACCGGGCGAATCGAATCGCCCGCTCCCGCCATCTTAGGGTGCGCAAGGACTGGGAAGGCGCCCAACGCCTGGAGGAGCGCAACCATGAGCTGGCGTGCCGTCATCGCGATCGCGATGACCGTCCCGTCGCTGGACGGTCTGGCGGTGGCGGAGGAGGTCGTCCCGCCCCAGATGCAGGGCGCCACCATCGAGGAGCGCCCTGGGGCGCAGGTCCCGCTCGACCTGGTGCTCAAGGACGCAGACGGCCGGGTAGCGACGCTGGGCTCCTACCTCGCCGACGGCAAGCCCGCGGTGTTGGTGCTGGCCTATTACCGCTGCCCGATGCTCTGCTCGCTGGTCGTCAACGGGCTCAGCGACGGGCTCAAGGAGCTCGATTGGAGCGCCGGCCAGCAGTACCGGGTGCTGGTGGTCAGCTTCGACCCCCGCGACACGACGCAGATCGCCCACGACAAGCGCGAGAACTACCTCAAGGAGTACGGCCGCCCGGTGCCCAGGGGCGGGTTCGAGCTCTTGACCGGGGATTCGGGGAGCGTCAGGAGGCTGGCCGACGCGGTAGGCTTCGGCTATCGCTGGGACGAGGCGAGCGGGCAGTTCGCCCACGCCGCCGGAGCTTTCGTGCTGACTCCCGATGGACGTCTCTCGCGCACCCTCTATGGCATCAGCTTCCCGGGCAAGGACCTGCGCCTGGCGCTGGTCGAGGCCTCGAAGGGAGAGCTCGGCAGCGCGTGGGACCGGGTGGTGCTGTTCTGCTACCACTACGATTCCTCGGCTCGCGGATACGTGTTGGCGGCAACGCGGCTGATGCGGGTCGGCGGAGCCGCCACCCTGCTGCTGCTTGGCTTGCTCCTCTATCGGCTGGTGCGGGGCGCCCGCCAGGCCACAGTGGCACACGAGAAGGCGGGCTGACATGAGCGGCACCCCGAACAGCTTCTGGCTCCCCGAGGCGGCCTCCACCACGGCGGCGCAGCACGACGCCGGCTGGAGCCTGGTCCTGTGGATCTCGGCGTTCTTCTTCGTGCTGGTCGTGGGCTTGATGAGCTACTTCGTCATCCGCTACCGGCGCCGGAGCGAGACCGAGATCCCCGACGCGCCCGACCACAACACCCGGCTGGAGATCGTCTGGACCCTCATCCCGGTGGCCATCGTGGTGGTGCTCTTCGCGGTGGGGTTCAAGGGCTTCCTCAAGGGCACGATCGCGCCGGCCGACAGCATGGAGATCTTCGTCACGGCCGAGCGCTGGATGTGGACCTTCACCTACCCCAACGGCGCCACGAGCGTGAACGAGCTCAGGGTTCCGCTGGGTCGACCGGTGAAGCTGGTGATGAGCTCCAAGGACGTCATCCACAGCTTCTACGTGCCCGAGTTCCGGCTGAAGAAGGACGTGGTCCCCAACTCCTACACCACGGCCTGGTTCGAGCCGACCCAGGTCGGGGAGATGACCGTCACGTGCACCGAGTACTGCGGTGCCGGCCACTCGGCGATGCTGGCCAAGCTGCAGGTGATGCCCGAGAAGGAGTTCCGGGACTGGCTCGACGCCGGCGGCGAGGAGAAAGGCGTCTCACCCGAGAAAGCCGGCGAGAAGCTGGCGATGAAGCTGGCCTGCGCGACCTGCCACTCCACCGACGGCTCGGCCAAGACCGGGCCGACCTGGAAAGGTCTGTACAACCACCCGACCGAGTTGGCCGACGGTACGACGGTGACCGCGGACGAGAACTACCTGCGCGAGAGCATCACTGACCCCAACAAGAAGGTCGTGAAGGGCTTCCAGCCGGTGATGCCGGCCTTCAAGGGGCTGGTCACGCAGAAGCAGCTGGATGCGCTCATCGCCTATCTCAAGTCCCTCAAGTAGCGCGTCCGCCGGAAGGCCCCATGCGAGTCCATTCACTGCCAGCGACTGAAGTCGCGCCTACCGTTGCGAAGCCCGCCTGCGCGGGCTCTGGCTTGGCTTCAAGCCCGGTCCTGAGCAAGCGTGGAAACTTGCCTGCTCGCAGCCCGCGCAGGCGGACTTGGCAATCTCAGGCGCGACTTCAGTCGCCGGCGTGTTTCGATCGCGGCCCAGGGGCCGGCGGCGGGATGGCGTCGTCCTCCCCCGCCGCGGCGCGACTCCCGAAGCGAGCCAGAGCAGGAGGCACGTGATGGCCAAGACGGCAGAGGCGGGACAGCTCGCCCCCCCCATCGAGCAGAGCAGCCCGAGCAATTACTTGACGGCGCGCCGGGGGCTCGCCTCCTGGCTCTTCACGCTCGACCATAAGCGCATCGCCGTCATGTATCTGGTGAGCGTGCTGACTGCGTTCGCGCTCGGCGGGGTGCTGGCGATGCTGGTGCGGCTCAAGCTGCTCTTCCCGGGCGAAGCGCTGATGAGCCCCGACACCTACAACCGGGTGTTCACGCTGCACGGCGTGATCATGATCTTCGTCTTCATCATCCCCGCCATCCCCGCTGCGCTGGGCAACTTCCTAGTCCCACTCATGGTGGGGGCCAAGGACGTGGCCTTCCCGCGGCTCAACCTGCTGAGCCTGTATCTCTACTGGGCGGGCGCGACCATCGCCCTGACCTCGCTGGTGTGGGGGGGCGTGGACACCGGCTGGACCTTCTACACCCCTTACTCCACCACCACCGCGGCGCCGGTCATCTCCACCACGCTCGGGGCCTTCGTGATGGGCTTCTCGAGCATCCTCACCGGGCTCAACTTCATCGTCACCATCCACAAGATGCGGGCCCCGGGGCTGACCTGGTTCAGGCTGCCCCTGATGCTCTGGGCGCTCTACGCGACGAGCGTCATCCAGATCCTCGCCACGCCGGTCCTGGGAATCACCCTGCTGCTGCTCATCGCCGAGAAGACGATCGGCATCGGGATCTTCGACCCCAAGCTGGGCGGCGACCCAGTGCTCTTTCAGCACTTCTTCTGGTTCTACAGCCACCCCGCGGTCTACATCATGATCCTTCCGGCCATGGGCATCATCAGCGAGCTCATCGCGGTGCACGCGCGCCGCCGGGTGTTCGGCTACAAGGCCGTCGCCTTCTCCAGCGTGGCCATCGCGCTGCTGGGCTTTCTGGTGTGGGGGCATCACATGTTCGTCTCCGGCCAGAGCCCGTTGGCGGCGACGATCTTCAGCTTCCTGACCTTCTTCGTGGCCATCCCCAGCGCCGTGAAGGTCTTCAACTGGCTGGCCACGCTATGGCGCGGCTCCATCAGCCTGACCGTGCCCATGCTGTACGCGCTGAGCTTCCTGTTCCTGTTCACCATCGGCGGCCTGACCGGCCTGTTCTTGGGGATGCTCGCCCAGAACGTGCACCTGACCGACACCTACTTCGTGGTGGCGCACTTCCACTACGTGATGGTGGGCGGCACCCTGGTCGCCTTCATCGGGGGGCTGCACCACTGGTGGCCGAAGATCACCGGGCGCATGTACTCCGAGCGGCTGGGGCAAATCGCCTGGGCGCTGATCTTCATCGGCTTCAACGCCACGTTCTTCGTGCAGTTCATCTTGGGGAGCCGAGGGATGCCGCGTCGCTACTACTCCTACGACGCGAAGTATCAGTTCTTCCACGCCTTCTCGACGGTGGGCTCGTGGATCCTGGGGGCCGGGCTGCTGCTGGTCCTGATCCTGCTCATCAACTCCCTCAAGCGGGGCAAGGCGGCGCCGGCCAACCCTTGGGGCGGAGCGACGCTGGAATGGAAGGCGGCGTCCCCGCCGATCACCGAGAACTTCGCGACCCGGCCGGAGGTCACCTACGGGCCCTACGACTTCGCGGCCGCCCTGGGCGGGACGGGAAAGGCCGGGCCTACGGCGGCCCCCGAGGGAGGCAAGGCGGCATGAGCGCGACGCCCTCCCCACCGCTGAACGAGAAGGCCGTGCTCTCGCCGCAGTTCGAGGTGGCGCACCAC